>JBIKXN010000177.1:0-7094 GCA_044355765.1 Alphaproteobacteria bacterium | reverse complement strand
CTGCCGCTCGCGCTGCTCTTCGCGGTATTCGGGTTTCGGACCGTCGCGCGCCAGATCGCGATCGTCGAACTCGCCGACGACGCCGTCGCCATCAAGACCTGGCGCCGCGTCGCTTTGCCCTGGCGCGAAATGAAGCAGTTGAAGGTAGACTACTATTCGACGCGCGGAGATCGCGCCGGGGGGTGGATGCAGTTGACGGCGAAAGGGTCGAGCGGCGTGATCCGGATCGATTCCGCGATCGAGGGGTTCGTCGCCATAGCGCAGGCGGCGGCGGATGCCGCGCGCGTCAACGGCGTCGAGGTCAGCGAGGCGACGCGCGTCAATCTCGCCCATCTGGGGATCGCGATAGATGCCTGACGGCGATCTGCTGCGCGTCGAGGACGTCGCGATCGAGTTTCGCGTCCACGATGCCGTGGTGCGCGCGGTCGACGGCGTGAGCTTCCGGGTGCGGCCCGGCTCGACCGTTGCGCTGGTCGGCGAATCGGGATCGGGCAAGTCGGTCGTCAGCCAGTCGATCCTGGGCATCCTGCCGAAATCGGCGCGCATCGCGCAGGGCCGTCTGCTGTTCGCCGATCCGCGCGCGGGCGGCACCGCGGTCGATATCGCCAAGCTCGATCCGCGCGGCGAGGCCATGCGCCGCCTGCGCGCTGCCGGCATCTCGATCGTCTTCCAGGAGCCGATGACGTCGCTGTCGCCGCTGCATACCGTGGGCGACCAGGTCGGCGAGGCGCTGGCGCTGCACGAAGCGCTGTCGCCGGCCGAGATCGCCGAACGGGTCGAGGACATCCTGGCGCGCGTCGGCTTTCCCGATCCGCGCCGCGCGATGCGCACCTATCCCTTCGAGCTCTCCGGCGGCCTGCGCCAGCGCGCGGTGATCGCCATGGCGCTGATCTGCCGTCCGTCGCTGGTGATCGCCGACGAGCCGACCACCGCGCTCGACGTCACCATCCAGGCCCAGATACTGAAGCTGCTCCACGACCTGCAGCAGAGCCTGGGCATGGCGGTGCTGCTGATCACCCACGATCTCGGCGTGGTCGCCAACATGGCCGAGGAGGTGGTGGTCATGTATCGCGGCCGGGTGATGGAATCCGGCACCCGCGACGACCTGCTGCGCCGGCCCCGGCACCCATATCTGAAGGCGCTGCTGCGCGCCGTCCCGCGCTTCGACATGAAGCCCGACGAACGGCTGACGCCGCTGCGCGAGATCAAGCCGGAGACCGGCCATCTGCTGGCCGAGCGCGCGGCCTGGCCGCCCGAGGCCGACGCTGCGGGGCCGCTGCTGTCGGTCCAGTCGCTGTCGCGCAGCTTCGTGACGCGCAAGGGCGGATTCTTCGGACCCAAGACCGAGAACCGCGTGCTCGCGGTCGACGACGTCAGCTTCGAACTGCGCCGCGGGGAATGCCTCGGGCTGGTGGGCGAATCGGGCTGCGGCAAGACCACCGTGTCGAAGATGATCCTGCGCGCGCTGTCGCCGGACACCGGCAAGGTGCTGTTCAACGACCGCGGTACCATCCGCGACGTCCACGCGATGGGACCGCAGGACCTGTTCGCCTTCCGCCGCCGCATCCAGTTCGTCTTCCAGGATCCCTACGCCTCGCTCAATCCGCGCATGACCGTGTTCGACATCATCGCCGAGCCTCTGGTCATCCACGGCATCGGCGACGCGGCCTATCGGCGCGAGATGGTGGCGGAGCTGATGAAGCTGGTCGGGCTCGACGCGCGCTGGACCAACCGCTACCCGCATTCCTTCTCGGGTGGCCAGCGCCAGCGCATCGGCATCGCCCGCGCGCTCGCCCTCAAGCCCGACCTGCTGCTGTGCGACGAGCCGGTCTCGGCGCTCGACGTGTCGATCCAGGCGCAGATCCTGAACCTGCTCAAGGACCTCAAGCAGCAATTCGGACTGACCTATCTGTTCGTCTCGCACAACCTGGCGGTCGTCGACTACATCGCCGACCGCATCGCGGTGATGTGCCGCGGCCGGCTGGTCGAGGTGGCGCCGCGCGCGGCGCTGTTCAAGCAGCCCGTCCATCCCTATACGCGCGCGCTGCTCGCCGCGGTGCCGGATCCCGATCCAGACCGCCGGCTCGATCTCGGCGCGCTGATGGAGGGCCGCGCGTCGCGGCCCGAGGACTGGCCGCTGCCCTTCCGGCTGGACGGGACCGCACCCGCAGGCCTGGTCGATCTGGGCGACGGCCACATGGTGCGCGCGCGCCAGGGCGCCGATCCCGCCGCGATCCTGTCGCGGAGCGCGGCATGAGGCGGCTTCGCATCGCGGCCATCGGCCTCTGCGTCGCCGTCGCGGCCGCGCTCGGCGCATCCGTTCCGGCGCAGGCCTATGTCGACAGTCCGGCGCTGGCCGCCGACATCGCCGCGGGCAAGCTGCGGCCGGTCGGCGAGCGCCTGCCGCGCACGCCGCTGGTCTATGCCCCGGGCGGCGATTTCCAGCCCGGCCGGCATGGCGGCGAGATGCGGCTGATCATGGGCCGGTCGCAGGACGTGCGCATGATGGCCGTCTACGGCTATGCGCGGCTGGTCGGGTTCAATGCGCGGCTGGAGCTGGAGCCCGACATCCTGGCCGCGGTCGAGACCGTCGAGGAACGCGTCTTCACGCTGCGCCTGCGTCCCGGGCATCGCTGGTCCGACGGACATCCCTTCACCAGCGAGGATTTCCGCTACTGGTGGGAAGACGTCGTCGGCAACCGGCAGATCTCGCCCTCGGGACCGCCGCAGGTGCTGCTCGCCGATGGCCGCCCGCCGCAGGTGACCTTCCCCGACGCCCATACCGTGCGCTTCGAGTGGGACCGGCCCAATCCCTATTTCCTGCCGGCGCTGGCGGGTGCGGCGCCGCTCTACATCTATCGGCCCGCGCATTACATGCGGCAGTTCCACCAGAAATACGCGGACCGGGCGAAGCTCGAGGAGCGGGTCCGCACCGAGCGGATGCGCAACTGGGCGCAGCTGCACAACCGCCTCGACAACATGTACCGCAACGACAATCCAGACCTGCCGACGCTGGAGCCCTGGATCCTGCAGACCCGGCCGCCGGCCGAGCGCTTCGTGTTCGTGCGCAACCCGTTCTTCCACCGCGTCGACGCCAACGGGCTGCAGCTTCCCTATGTCGATCGCGTGACGATGGCGATCTCGGACGCCAAGCTGATCCCGCTCAAGGTCAACGCGGGCGAGGCCGATCTGCAGGCCCGCGGCCTCGCCTTCAACAACTACACGTTCCTGCGCCAGGCCTCGAAGCAGGGCGCCTTCGACGTGCGGCTCTGGAACACGGCCAAGGGCGCGCAGCTCGCGCTCTATCCGAACCTGAACGCCGAGGATCCGGTGTGGCGGCAGCTCAACCGCGATCCGCGCTTCCGCCGCGCCCTGTCGCTCGCCGTCAACAGGCGCGAGATCAACCAGGTCGTGTTCTTCGGACTGGCGCTCGAAGGCCACAACACGGCGCTGCCGGGATCGGCGTTCCACGATCCGGCGCAGCGCGCGGCGCGCTTCGACCTCGCCGAGGCGAACCGGCTGCTCGACGAGATCGGGCTGACGCGGCCCAGCCGCCGCGGCCTGCGCCGCCTGCCCGACGGCCGGCCGCTCGAGATCATCGTCGAGACCGCCGGCGAGGACACCGAACAGACCGACGTCCTGCAGCTGATCCACGACAGCTGGCTGGAGGCGGGGATCAAGCTCTTCATCAAGCCCTCGCAGCGCGAGTATTTCCGCAACCGCGTCTTCGCCGGCAAGTCCGTGATGACGATCTGGGGCGGCGTCGAGAACGGCCTGATCTCGCCCGCGACCAGTCCCGAGGAATTCGTGCCGGTCAGCCAGCAGCATCTGCAATGGCCGCGATGGGGCCAGTATGTCGAGACCGGCGGTCGCTCGGGCGAGGCGATCGACGACCGCGCCGCACGCGAGCTGCTGGCGCTGAACGACGCCTGGCGCAACGCCATCGGCGACGACGCCCGCGCGGCCGCCTGGCGGCGGATCCTCGCCATCCACGCCGAGCAGGTGTTCTCGATCGGGCTGGTCGCGAACGTGCCCCAGCCCGTGGTGGTGTCGAGCCGGCTGCGCAACGTGCCGCGGACCGGGATCTACAACTGGGATCCCGGCGCCTTCTTCGGCATCTACCGCCCCGATTCCTTCTGGTTCGCCGAGCCGCAGCGCGCGGCCGCGGCGAAACCCTGAGCGCCGCGCCATGCTGGCCTATCTCGCGCGCCGCCTGCTGACGATGATCCCGACCCTGGTCGCGATCAGCGCCATCGTCTTCTTCATCATCCAGCTGCCGCCCGGCGACTACCTGTCCACCATGGTCGAGGAGCTGCTGGCGCAGGGCGAAAAGCCGGACGGCGAACGCATCCAGATGCTGCGCGAGCAGTTCGGGCTCGACCGCACGCCCCTGGAGCAATACCTGCACTGGGCGGGAGGGCTGCTGGTCGGCGATCTGGGCTGGTCCTTCGAGTACAACCTGCCGGTCTCGCAGGTCGTGGGCGAAAGGCTGGTGATGAGCTTCCTGCTGGCCTTCGCCGCGACGCTGTTCACCTACATCGTCGCCTTCCCGATCGGCATCTATTCGGCGGTGCGACAGTACTCGCCCGGCGACTACGCGCTGACCTTCGTCGGCTTCATCGGGCTCGCCACGCCCAGCTTCCTGATCGCGCTCGTGGTCCTCCATTTCTCCAATGTCTGGTTCGGCACGCCGGTTGGCGGGCTCTACGACCCGGCCTTCGCCGAGCAGCCGATGAGTTGGGCGAAATTCGTGTCGGTGCTCGGCCATATCTGGATCCCGATCGTCGTCATCGGCCTGTCCGCGACCGCCGAGATGATCCGCCAGCTGCGCGCCAACCTGCTCGACGAACTGCAGCGTCCCTATGTCGTCACCGGCCGGTCGAAGGGCCTGACCGAGCGACGGCTGCTGTTCAAGTATCCGCTGCGCATGGCGCTCAATCCCTTCATCGCCGACATCGGCTCGATCCTGCCCAAGCTGATCTCGGGGTCGGCCATCGTCGGCGTCGTGCTGTCGCTGCCGACCAACGGCCCGATGCTGCTGCGCGCGCTGCAGTCGCACGACATGTACCTGGCCGGGTCCTTCCTGATGATCGAGGCGGTTCTGGTGGTGCTCGGGATCCTGATCAGCGACATCGCGCTGGCGCTGCTCGATCCGCGCATCCGGCTCGGCGCGGGGTCCGAGAAATGACCCGGCCGCTGCCCCATCGCGTCGACGACCGGCCCTTCGATCCGCAGGAGGGCGAGCGCCTGAGCCCCGAGCTCGAGCGCTTCTACATGTCCTCGCAATGGCGGATGATGTGGCTGAAGCTGCGCCGCCATCGCCTCGCCGTCGTGTCGGCCGGCGTCCTCGCCGCGCTCTACGCCATGATCCTGGTGGCGGAGTTCCTGGCGCCCTACAACCCCAACACGCGGCACACCGAGTTCATCTACGCGCCGCCGCAATCCGTGCAGCTGTTCCACCAGGGACGCTTCGTCGGCCCGCACGTGCTCGGCTACGAACGCTCGCTCGACATGGACACGCTCAAGCGCGTCTATACGCCCGACCCCGAAAAGGTCGAGCGGCTGCGCTTTTTCTGCCGCGGCGATTCCTATCGCTTCTGGGGGCTGGTGGAGGGGTCGTTCCACGTCGTCTGCCCGGCCGAAGGCGGACATTTCTTCTGGCTCGGCACCGACCGGCTGGGCCGCGACATGCTGAGCCGGATCATTTCCGGCGCGCGGGTCTCGCTGACCATCGGCGTGGTCGGCGTCGCGATCAGCTTCGTCCTGGGCATCGTGCTCGGCGGCCTCGCCGGCTATTACGGCGGCTGGGTCGACGCGGCGATCACGCGCGCGATCGAGATCATCCGGTCCTTTCCGAAGCTGCCGCTGTTCATGGCGCTGTCCGCGGCGCTGCCGATCTGGCTGCCACCGATCTGGGTCTATTTCGGCATCACGCTGATCGTCGGGCTGATCGACTGGACGGGGCTGGCGCGCGCGGTGCGCTCGAAGCTGCTGGCGCTGCGCGAGGAGGATTTCTGCACCGCCGCCGTGCTGATGGGCGCGCGCCCGCGGCGCATCATCGGCCGCCATCTGCTGCCCAGCTTCATGAGCCATCTGGTCGCGGTGGCGACGCTCAACATCCCGGAGATGATCCTGGCCGAGACGGCGCTGTCCTTCCTCGGGCTCGGGTTGCGGCCGCCCGTCACCTCTTGGGGCGTGCTGCTGACCGAGGCGCAGAACATCAACGCGGTCGCGCTCTATCCCTGGCTGCTGCTGCCCATCGTGCCCGTCGTCGTCACCGTGCTCGCCTTCAACTTCCTCGGCGACGGGTTGCGCGACGCGGCCGATCCCTACAAGTGAGCGCGGTTCAGGCGCGCTCGAGCCACAGGCTGGTCTCGAAGGCGCCGGGTGGCAGGGGCAGCGCCGCAATCGGGCTCGCGGCGAGATCGGCGGCGAGGCGCGTGGCCAGGTAGCGCGAGCTCCACAGGATGCGCCACCCGCCGCCGGCGAGCAGCGGCGCCAGCGCGTTCTGCTCGTTGTAGCCGCGCCACGCCCACGCCGCGGGATAGGCGTCGGGCAGAAACATGTCGTGGACATGGACGAGCGCGCCCGAGGGCAGCGCCGCCATGGCACCGTTGAACAGCAGGTCGACGTCGCTGCCCGGCATCATCACGTGGCTCGAATCGACGAACAGGACGTCGCCGGGGCCGAGCGCCGCGAAGAGCGCGGGATCGGCATGCTGGACCGGTCGGCGCAGAAGCTCGATGCCGAGCCCGGCGATGTCCGCGCGCGGCTGCGGGTCGATCGCGAGGATGCGCGTCGCCAGCCCGCCATCGGCCACCGCGCGCGCCATGACCCGCGTCGAATGGCCCGAGCCGACCTCGATCACCCGCGCCGGGCGGCGCGTACGCAGCAGCGTGTAGGCGGCGACCGCGTCGAGCCGTGGGAACCAGTCCTGTTCGAAGCGCGGGGCGGGCGGCGCGCCACCGAATCGCGCGAAGTCCGGCGCATGGCCGCCGGCGACGGCGAGCAGCCGCTCCATCTCGCCACGCGCCGCGGCGAACACGGCTTCGAGCGCCGGATAGGCGGCGGGGGCAGCGGCATCCGCGGCGTGG
>JBIKXN010000176.1:0-7167 GCA_044355765.1 Alphaproteobacteria bacterium | reverse complement strand
CGGTCGAGGCGGCCGGTTTTGCGGTTTCCGGCACCCTCCCCGCGGCGTCCGTGCGCATCGGCGCGATCGGCCGGCACGGTCCGGCGCCCGGCCGTTTCGCGGCCTGGGCGTTCAACGGCAAGATCGAGGCGCCGAGCCTCGCGGAGCGTGCGCTTTCGCCCGACGAGATCCGCGCGCTCGCCGCTTCGGCGTCGACCCGCCCGCCCGATGCCTGCCTGCGGGCCGCCTGGGATTTCGCGCGCGACATCGCGACGACCCAGATCCGCGACACCGGCCCGCGCGCGCTGCATGGCGTGACGGTGAACGCACCGAAGCGCGCGGTGACCGGCGCCTTCTGGGACGGCAGCGTCCACGACTGGCGTCGCGAAGCAAGGCATTATGGCGCGATCCATTTCCACGAGGACGATCTCTACGACGCTTGCTGGCCCGACACGCTCGCCTGGACCATCCCGTCCGAGGCGCGCAGCGGGATCTACGCGCTCAGGATCGACACCGACGGCGCGCCGCCCTTCTGGATCACCTTCTTCGTTCGGCCGCCGCGCGGCAAGGCGCGGGCGCGCGCCGCCTTCCTCGCCTCGACCGCGACCTACAACGTCTATGCGAATTACCGTGCGCGCATGGTGCCGAGCACCGTCGATCTGGCTTTCGGCGCGCTGCAGCAGATCGACTCGACCGACATGCTGGCGACGATCCATCCGCAGCTCGGTCCCTCGACCTACGACAGGCATCCCGACGGCTCGGGCGTCTGCCATGCCTCGCGGCTGCGGCCGATGACGAATGTCCGGCCCACGGGGCGGATGTGGAACCTGCAGATCGATTTCTGCCTGATCGACTGGCTCGAGGCGCAGGGCTTCGACTACGACGTCATCACCGACGACGACCTGCACCGCGAGGGGCTGTCGCTGCTCGAGCCCTATGCCGCGGTGATGAGCGGCTGTCATCCCGAATACTGGTCGGCGGCGATGTGGGATGGGCTGGTGGCCTGGCTCGGGCGCGGCGGCCGGTTCATGTATCTGGGCGGCAACGGCTTCTACTGGAAGATCGACTATCCGGAGAGCCACCCCGGCATGATCGAGGTGCGGCGCGCCGAGGGGGGCACGCGCGCCTGGGCCGAGGCGCCGGGCGAGTATCTGCACGCGTCGACGGGCGAACTGGGCGGATTGTGGCGCCGCAACGGGCGCATGCCCAACGCGCTGCTCGGTGTCGGCTTCATCGCCCAGGGCTTCGATTTCGCGACCTATTACAAGCGCAACCCGTCGAGCGCCGATCCGCGCGTCGCCTGGATGTTCGAGGGCGTGACCGAGGCGCGGCTTGGCGACTATGGCTGCGCGCTCGGCGGCGCCGCCGGCATGGAGATCGATTCGGCGAGCACCGCGCTTGGCACGCCTGCGCATGCGCTCGTCGTCGCTTCGTCGGTCGGTCACTCCAAGGTGATGAACCTGGTCGTCGAGGAGATCAATGCCGGGTTCAGCGGCGCCCATGGCGGGACCTGGCCGGCGGTCCGCGCGGACATCGTCTTCTTCGAGACCCCGGCCGGCGGCGCGGTCTGGTCGACGGGTTCGATCAGCTATCTCGGCAGCCTGGCTCACGAGTCCTACCGCAACGGCATTTCCCGGATGACCGGCAACGTGCTGCGTCGTTTCCTCGATCCGGCACCTTTCGCCCCGCCCGATTCCTGAGCGCTTGCTCGCGACGCTTCACAGCGGCACCGGCTTCGCCTAGCCTCTCCCCCTCGCCAACACGGCAACCTGGAGGAGACATGAAGAAGCTTTTTGCCGCCGCCGTTCTCGGCGCCGGTGTCCTGGTCGCGGCGCATGGCGCCGAAGCCCAGACGCAGAACTGGAAGATCCAGACCTCGGCCCAGGCCGGTGATTTCTATTACAAGACCATCGAGCGCTGGCTGCCGGTGCTGGCGACGATGACCGGCGGCAAGGTCCGCGCCGAACTGACACCGATCGGCTCGGTCGTGCCGCACAACCAGACGATCGACGCGGTGGCCCAGGGCATCCTGCAGGCCGATCTGACCTCGACCGTCTATTTCTCGGGCCGCGACAAGGCCTTCGCGCTGCTCGGCGACCTGATCGCCGGCTACGACACGCCCTGGCAGGTCATCCAGTTCTGCTACTACGGCGGCGGGCGCGAGATCCTGCAGGAACTCTTCGACCGATACACCAACAAGCAGGTGAAGGTGGTCGGTTGCGCGACCGGCGGCAAGGAAGCCTTCATCTCGAAGGTTCCTATCCGCAAGGTCGATGACTTCCGCGGCAAGAAGGTCCGTTCGCCGGAGGGCCTCGCCGCCGACGTGTTCCGCCGCGCCGGCGCGGCACCGGTCGCGATGCCGCCTTCGGAGACCTACACGGCGCTCGACAAGGGCGTGGTCGACGCCGCCGACGACAGCACCTACTCGATGAGCGACTCGGTCGGTCTGTTCAAGGTGGCGAAGTTCCCGATCTACCCGGGCATCCACTCGATGCCGATCCTGCAGTTCACCGTCAATATGGCGCTGTGGAACCGGTTGAGCGCCGCGGAGCAGGCCGCGGTCGATGGCTGGTACCGTGCCGCGATGGCCGATCTCGTCATGTCGGCCGATGTCGAGGACCGCAAGCTCGTCGCCCGCGACATGGCCGACAAGTCCCGCGGCATCGAGATCATCGACTGGCCGCAGGTCGAGCGCGACAAGTTCCGCCAGATCGCGGCGGGCGCTTGGAAGGACTTCGCCGCGGGCAGCGAGATCGCGCGCAAGGCCTATGACGCGAATATCCGCTTCATGAAGCAGATGAACCTGCTTCCGGCGGACTATCAGTAAGTTTCGACACGACGAATGCGGAGGGGGGGCCGTAAGCCCCCTCTCCGGCTTTACGGGGGGAATAGGCATGACCGAATCCGTCGCGACGCAGGATGTCTCATCCTCGCTGGTCGAACGCGCGATAGGCTTTGTGGCGCGGAACGCGAGCTATCTCTACCTGATCGCCACCATCGCGACGACCTACGAAGTGTTCGCGCGGTACATCTTCAACGCGCCGACGGATTGGGCCTTCGAAGCGACGATCATGCTCTGCTCGGCCTGCTATCTCCTGGCCGGCGGATACGTGACCCAGCGGCAGCGGCATATCGCCATCACCTCGGTCTACGAGATTTCTTCGGCGGAGCGGCGGCGCAAGCTTGACATCGTCGCCGTCCTGTTCGGTCTTCTGTCGATCGGCATGCTGATCTCCGCCTCGTGGCGCCAGGCGCTGATGTCGCTCCAGATCTGGGAGCGCACGGGCAGCTCCTGGAACCCGCCCTTGCCGGCGCTGCTCAAGCCGATGATCGTCCTCGGCTCCAGCCTGATATTCGTCCAGCTGCTCGTGCAGCTGCGCCGCCTGCTGTCGCCGTCCCAGTTCCGAATCTTCCTCGCCGTCGTCGGCGCGGGCGTGGCGCTCTACGTCCTCGACCAGATCGAATTCTGGTCGCTCTGGACCGACCTGTTTGCGGCGGCCCGCAGCGGTTTCCGTGGTCTGGGCATCGGCTGGGCGACGCTGGTCGTGCTGGCGGCGATGATCGCGCTGATGCTGACCGGGATGCCGCTGGCCTGGGTCCTGCTGACCATCGCCTGCGGGTGTACGCTGCTGTGGATCGGGCCGTTCGGCCTGCCGCTGGTCGGCAGCCGCGTCTTCGGCTTCGTCCAGGAATATGTCTTCGTCGCGGTGCCGCTCTTCGTGCTCATGGCCTGCATCATGGAGCGGTCGGGCGTGGCCAAGGATCTCTACAACGCGATGTACGTGTTCTCGGGCAATCTGCCCGGGGGCGTCGCGATGCAGACGGTCGTCGTGGCGATGATCATGGCGGCGATGACCGGGATCATCGGCGGCGAGATCGTGCTGCTCGGACTGATCGCGTTGCCGCAGATGCTGCGGCTGGGCTACGATAAGAAACTCGCGATCGGGACGATCTGCGCCGGCGGCTCGCTCGGTACGATGATCCCGCCCAGCGTCGTCCTGATCGTCTACGGCCTGACCGCCAGCGTCTCGATCGGCGATCTCTTCAAGGCGGCCTTCATCCCGGGCATCCTGATGGGATGCCTGTACATCGCCTACATCCTCATCCGTTGCCGCATCGATCCGACCCTGGGACCGCCGGCGCCGGCCGAGGAGCGCAACATCCCGCTGCCGCAGAAGCTGGCGATGCTCAAGGGGCTGATCCTTCCGATGCTCATCATCTTCTGGGTGCTGGGGTCGATCTATTTCGGCATCGCCGCGGTGACCGAGGCGGCGGGGGTAGGCGTCGTGGGCGCGATCATCTCGGCCGCGATCCGCGGCGAGCTGAACTGGAAGATGATGCGCGAATCGCTGGTGCAGACCATGGAGACGGTCGGCATCCTGATCTGGCTGACCTTCGGCGCCTTCGCCTTCATCGGCATCTACAACATCATGGGCGGCACGAATTTCGTGCGCCAGCTGATCACCGGTCTACCGGTCGAGCCGATCGTCATCATCCTGTTCATGATGGCGATCCTGTTGGTGCTGGGCTGCCTGATCGACTGGATCGGCATCTGCCTGCTGACGATGCCGATCTTCGTCCCGATCATCAAGGATCTGGGCTACGATCCGGTGTGGTTCGGCATCCTGTTCTGCATGAACATGCAGGTGTCGTATCTGTCGCCGCCCTTCGGTCCGGCCTGTTTCTATCTCAAGGGCGTGGCGCCGCCGGACATCACGCTGCAGCAGATCTTCAGCTCGGTCTGGCCCTTCATGGGGCTGCAGATCACCGCGCTGTTGCTGGTGCTGGCCTTCCCGGACATCGCGCTGTTCCTGCCGCGTCTGCTCGACTGACGGCGCGCCTGGCGCCTCAGGGCGTCAGGCGGACCGGCAGCCGCTTGCGGCCCCAGCTGCCAGGCTCGCGCTCGAAATGTCCGGGGCAGGCGGTGCCGCAGTCGCGGCATCGTCCCTCGGCATCGAGGCGCCACGCGCCAAGCTGGTAGCGGTCGCGCCCGATCAGCAGCGCGCCGCAGCCGTGGCACCAGGTGCTCTGGCGGCCGACGTCCTCGACATTGCCGACATAGACATGGCGCAGCCCGTGGTCGCGGGCGATGCGCCGCGCCCGCGCGAGCGTGGCGGGCGGCGTGTTCGGCCGGTCGGTCATGCGGTAATCGGGATGGAAGGCCGAGAAATGCAGCGGCACGTCGGGGCCAAGCTCGCGCACGATCCAGGCGCTCATCGCCGCGATCTCGGCGTCGGAATCGTTGGCGCCGGGGATGACGAGATTGGTGATCTCGAGCCAGACCGTGGTCTGGTGGCGCAGATAGACCAGCGTGTCGAGGACCGGCTGCAGCCGACCCTTGGTGATCCGCCAGTAGAAATCGTCGGTGAAGGCCTTCAGATCGACATTGGCGGCATCGACATGGCGATAGAATTCGCGCCGCGGCGCGTCGTGCATGTAGCCGGCGGTCACCGCCACCGTGCGGATCCCGTCGGCATGGCAGGCCTGGGCGACGTCGATCGCGTATTCCATGAACACGACGGGATCGTTGTAGGTGAAGGCGACGCTGCGGCAACCCAGGCGCCGCGCCGTGCGCGCGACGGCTTCGGGCGAGGCCGCGTCCGACATCGCCGCCGTGTCGCGGCTCTTCGAGCTGTCCCAGTTCTGGCAGAAGCTGCAGGCGAGGTTGCAGCCGGCGGTCCCGAAGGACAGCACCGACGTGCCGGGCAGGAAGTGGTTGAGCGGCTTCTTCTCGATCGGATCGATGCAGAAGCCCGTCGCCCTGCCATACTCCGCGAGCACGATCTCGCCGCCCTGCGCCGCGCGCACGAAGCACAGGCCGCGCTGGCCGTCCGCGAGCTTGCATTCGCGCGGACAGAGGTCGCAGCGCACGCGGCCGTCGTCGAGCCGGGTCCAGTGGCGGGTCGCGACCGCGTGGGGAAATTCCGGTATTGGCATGGGACCCGGATCTGTCTGCGCCTTGTGCCGCGGGAGTTCCGCCAGGGTCGGCGGGCACGCTAGGATACCGGAGTTCGGGAGTGCTGCGCGATGCAGGGACATGTCCAGGCGGCGGGCGTGGCCGGGGTCTTCTATCCGGCCCAGGGGGATGGCTGCGCGAACGCGGTCGATTCCTTCCTCGGGCGAGCCGCGCGCATCGCGGTCGCGCCCAAGGCGGTGATCGCGCCGCATGCCGGTTTCGTCTATTCGGGGCCGATCCAGGCCACGGCCTATGCCCAGCTCGCCAGGCGGCGCGGCGCGATCGCGCGGGTCGTCCTCCTGGCGCCGGCCCACCGCATGGGCTTCGCCGGGCTGGCGCTGTCGCCCGCCGAAGCCTGGCAGACGCCCCTGGGCCCCATGCATGTCGACTGGCCCTGGCTGGGGCGCATCCTCAATCTGCCGCAGGTGGCGGTGAACGCTGCCCCCTTCGCGGGCGAGCATGCGCTGGAGGTGCAACTGCCCTTCGTTCGCCATGCGCTCGGCGAGGTCGCGATCTGTCCCGTGCTGGTCGGCGATGCCGGGCCCGATCTGGTCGCGGCGGCGCTGCGCGCCCTATGGGGCGGGCCGGAGACGGCGATCGTCGTCTCCTCCGATCTCAGCCACTATCACGACGACGCGACCGCGCGTGCGAAGGACGCGGCTGCCGCCGACGCGATCGAGACGCTGCGGGGCGAGACGCTGCGGGGCGAGACGCTGTCGGGGCATCTGGCCTGCGGCCATCGCGCCATCGCCGGCCTGCTGCGCGAGGCGCAGGCCCGCGATCTGCGCGCCACGGCGCTCGATCTGCGCAACTCCGCGGCGACCGCCGGCAAGCCCGACCGCGTCGTCGGCTACGGCGCCTTCGCCTTCGAACAGGCCGCCGCGGCGCGGCTTGACGCGGCCAGCCGCAAGGCGCTGGTCGACGGCGCCCGGCAGGGAATCGCGCTGCGGCTGCGCGATGGCGCCACGCCCAATGTCGCCGTCGACCGCGCGCGCAGCCCGCTGCTCGCCGCCAGGCGGGCGACCTTCGTGACGCTGGAACTCGACGGCCGCCTGCGCGGCTGCATCGGCTCGCTCGCGCCGCATATGCCGCTCGCGGTCGACGTGGTGACGAATGCCTGCAAGGCGGCGACGGCCGATCCGCGCTTTCCGCCGCTGAGCGCCGAGGAACTCGGCCGGGTGGCCGTCCATGTGTCGATCCTGTCGCATCCGCGTCCGATCGAGGCGGCGAGC
>JBIKXN010000373.1:0-4154 GCA_044355765.1 Alphaproteobacteria bacterium | reverse complement strand
GGTCGCCGTAGAGTTCGCGCGAAAGCGCCCTGACAGCCGGCATGTCGTACCAGTTCCGTAGCGCGCATTTGATCGCCGGACGGTTGCCCGCGGTCCCGAAACTCGACGCCGAATAGATCTCCGAGAAGGCCGCAGTGGTCGTGGCGACGTTGCCGCCGTGACCGTTGACGAAGAAGAACCGGTCGAAGCCATGCACGGCGAGGCTCTCGACATAGTCGCGGATCACCGCGATCAGCGTCGTCGGCCGCAGCGCCATGGAGCCCTTGAACGCGAGATGGTGCTGGGCCATGCCGACCGAAATCGTCGGCGCCACGACCGCGCCCGTCGCCTCCCCGACGCCGCGCGCCACGAATTCCGCGGTGATCGCGTCGGTGCCGATCAGCCCGTTGGGACCGTGCTGCTCGGTCGAGCCGATCGGCATGATAATCCCGCGGCTGGTCTCGAGATAGCTCTCGATGCGGGCCCAGGTCTGGAGGTGGAGAAGCATGGCGTCGGAGCTCCTAGGATTGGGGCGACGCGAAGGCCTCGCCTGCCGACGAAGCTTGAGCCACCATCCGGTGCGGCGTCAAATCGAGCGACGCAGCGGCCGCCCGACACGCAAGGATGCCCCGACATGAGCGATTCCAGCGCCCGCCTTCTGCTGTCCCGGCGCTTCGGGCCGCTGTTCGCCGCGCAGTTCCTGGGCGCCTTCAACGACAATCTGCTCAAGAGCGCGCTCGGCGTGCTCGCCGCGTGGCGCCTCGCGGACCGGACCGGCATCGACGCTGGCGCGCTGGCGATGCTCGCAAGCGCCGTCTTCATCGCTCCTTTCGTGCTTTTCTCTGGGGCCGCGGGCACGCTCGCCGACCGCATGGACAAGAGCCGGATCGCGCGCTGGGTCAAGCTCGCGGAACTCGTGATCGTGACGGTCGGCGCCTTCGGCCTCGCGATCGAGAGCCTGGGCGTGCTTCTGCTGGCCCTGTTCCTGCTCGGGGTCCATTCGACCGTCTTCGGACCGCTCAAATACGCGGTCATACCGCAATATCTTCCGCCGGAGGAATTGGTCGCCGGCAACGCCCTGGTCGACGCCGGCACCTTCCTTGCGATCCTGCTCGGGACGCTGGTCGGTTCGGCACTGGCGCTGGTCCCGGGCGGCGCCATCTGGATCGGCGCGGTCGCCATCGCGGCCGCGGCCGCGGGCTTGTGGGCAGCGCGCGCGATGCCCCCGGCGCCGCCGGCGGATTCCGGGGACGTTCCAGCACCGCGGCTATTCGCCGACGGGATCGCGGTGATGGCCAGCGTCGCGCGCGAACCTGGGCTGCTCGCGCCGGTCCTCGCCCTGTCCTGGTTCTGGGCGCTGGGAGGCATCGTCGTTTCCGGGCTGCCTGTTCTCGCCCGGGAGACCCTCGGTGCGAGCGAAGGATCGGTGACGCTGATGCTGTCGCTGTTCGCGCTCGGCGTCGGTGCGGGGTCGATGCTGGCGAACCATGTCATGAAGGGCACCGTCTCGGCGCGTCCCGTTCCCTGGGCGGCATTGGCGATGGCGGCCGCGGCAATTGTCGTGGCGCCCGGAGCCGGCGACCCGGGCGCCGGGAACGCGCCGCTGGCGGATATCCTCGCGCGTCCCGCCGTCTGGCGATTCCTGGCCGGCCTGACCGCGCTCGCGGTCGCCGGCGGCATGTTCGCCGTGCCGCTCTATGCGCTGCTGCTGCAGCGCAGCAGACCAGAGCGGCGCGCCCGGGCCATCGCGGCCAACAACATCGCGAATGCCCTCGCGATGGTCGCATCGTCGCTGGTGGCCGCCACGATGCTGGGCGCAGGCTGGTCCATGCCCGTGGTCATCGGCATCTTCGGGGCGGCCACGATCGCCGTCGCGGCCTGGTTCCGCCGGACCCCGTCCGTCGGCTGACCCGTAGCCGCGGAGCCCGTAGCCGCGGAGATTGCGCGCGCCCACCGGTTCTCCTAGATAAGCCGCGTCGATTCCCCTGGGAGACGGAGCGCCATGCGCATCAGCCAGAAGGTCAAGCGGATCCTCGCCAACTACGAGAGCGACAATCCGGGCACCAAGGCCAATCTCGCACGCATCCTCATGCACGGCCGCCTCGGCGGCACGGGCCGGATGATCATCCTGCCCGTCGACCAGGGCTTCGAGCATGGCCCGGTGCGCAGCTTCGCGCCCAATCCTGACGCCTATGATCCGCACTATCATTTCCAGCTCGCGGTCGACGCCGGGCTCAACGCCTACGCGGCGCCGCTCGGCATGATCGAGGCGGGCGCCGACAGCTTCGCCGGCGCAATCCCGACGATCATCAAGGTCAATTCCTCGAACTCGCTCGCGCGCCCCAAGGATCAGGCCGTCACCGCCTCGGTGAAGGACGCGCTGCGCCTCGGCTGCGCGGCGATCGGCTTCACGATCTACCCGGGCTCCGACGACCAGTTCGAGATGATGGAGGAGATCCGCGAGATGGCGCTGGAGGCCAAGAGCAACGGCCTCGCCGTCGTCATGTGGAGCTACCCGCGCGGCGGCGACCTCACCAAGGAGGGCGAGACCGCGATGGATGTCTGCGCCTATGCGGCGCACATGGCCGCCCTGCTTGGCGCGCACATCATCAAGGTGAAGCCGCCGGCCCAGGCGCTCTACCAGGACGCCGCGAAGAAGGTCTACGAGGCGCAGAAGATCGACATCTCCTCGCTCGACAAGCGCATCGCGCATGTCGTGCAGAGCTGCTTCAACGGCCGTCGCATCGTCGTCTTCTCCGGCGGCGAGGCGAAGGGCGACGAAGGCATCTTCGCCGAGGCCAAGGCGATCCACCAGGGCGGCGGCAACGGCTCTATCATCGGCCGCAACACCTTCCAGCGCCCGCGCGACAAGGCGCTGGAGCTCCTCGGCAAGCTGACCGAGATCTATCTCGGCAAGGCATGACCCGCACGCCCGCCTGCCGCATCTGCCTCGTGACGCCGCCGGCCTTCGCGCCGGCGGCGTTCGCATCTCTGCTCGCGCGCGTGCTCGACGCCGGCGACGTCGCCGCGCTGCGCCTGCGCATGCCCGGCGCCGGGGACGACGACGTCGCGCGCGCTGCGGAGGCGCTGATGCGCGTCACGCATCGCGCCGACATCGCCCTGCTGCTCGACGGCGAGGCCGAGCGCGCGCGGCGCCTGGGATTGGACGGCGCGCATGTGCCCGCCGACCGCGTCGCCGCCGCGCGTATCGCCTTTGGCGACTCCGGCAGCGTGGGCGCCGCCTGCGGCGGCTCCTACGACGCCGCGATGGGCGCCGCCGAGGCAGGCGCCGACTATGTCTGCTTCGGCCCTGCATCCGGAACGCACGCCGTCGCGCGCGAGCTCGTCGCCGACTGGGCGAGCGCCATGGTCGTGCCCTGCATGGTCTCGGGCGGCATCGCGCGCGCGGACGCCGCCGCCTGGGCCGCGACCGGCGCCGAGTTCCTCGAATTCGGCCGCGCGATCTTCGAGGCGGCCGAGGGTCCCGAGCAGGCGCTGCGCGCGCTTCTCGCAGCCATCGCCGCTGCGCCTCGTCCGGCGTGAGGCGCGCCGCATCGCGTCGATGACAAGGCGCGGGTCTGCGCCTAACCTGCGACGATGCACGCAGCGGATCCCACCTCGATCGCCGGCAAGGTCTTCGCGACGCGCGGGCGCTACGACCATGTCGTCGTCGGCGCGGGCGAAGCCGGCATCGCGGCCGCGCGCGCCGCAGCGGCCGCGGGCGAGCGCACGCTCCTCGTCGACGAGCACCCGCTCGATCCGGGCCTGTTCGGGATGGACATACCCTATCTCTTCGGCGGCCGGCTCGACGCCTCGACGCGCAACGCCGCGCGCATGGAGGAGCGCATCGTCGCGGCGCGACCCGCGCTGCTCGAGGCGATGGAGGATGGCGTGGAGGTTGCCACGGCGACCGCGGCCTGGGGCTGCTTCCCGCGCAGCGCGACCAGCCGCTCGCAACCGCACGCGCTGCTCGGTCTCGCCGACGCCGGCGCGGCCTGGCTCGTCGCCTTCGCTCGCCTCACCATCGCGACCGGCGCGCGCGACGCCACGATCCCCTTCGCGGGCTGGACGCTGCCCGGCGTGATGGGTGCGCGCGGCTTCGACGCCGCGCTGCGCCTCTACGGAGCATTCTCTGGCCGTCGCGTCGCCGTGCTCGGCGGCGGCGCGCTCGCCAA
>JBIKXN010000490.1:0-3010 GCA_044355765.1 Alphaproteobacteria bacterium | reverse complement strand
ACGAGGCGGGCATCGAGGTCGGCGCCCATGTCGCGGCGCCAGCGGCGGTCCGGATCCACGGTCGCACCGAGGTGGAGGGCATCGCCTGGGATGGCGACGCCGGGATCCGCGAGGCCGCCTGCGACACGGTGGTCTTCGCGGTCGACGCCGTGCCGATGGTCGAGCTTCCCGACCAGGCGGGCTGCGCCGTCGCGTGGGATCCCGCGCGCGGCGGGTTCGCGCCCGTGCTCGGCCATGACGGCATGGCGAGCATCGCCGGTCTGCGCGTCGTCGGCGACGCGGCGGGCACCGGGCCATCCCTGCGCGCCGCTTGGATGGCGCGCGCCGTCGCCGCGGACGACGCGCTGGTCTGCGCCTGCGAGGAGGTCCGCGCCGGCGACCTGCGTGCGCTGCGACCGCCGCGCTATCTCGGCGCCAAGGGACCGCACGACGGGCTCGGCGCGATCCCCCGCCTCGACCAGGACCATGTGAAGCGTCTGACGCGCGCCGGCATGGGCGCGTGCCAGGGCCGCCGGTGCCGCGAGAGCGTGCACGCGATCCTGTCGCGCGACGGCGCGCGGGTCGGGCTTGCCTCGCATCGCCCGCCGCTGCGACCGCTGCCGCTGGCGGTGATGGCCGCGCTCGAGGAGGACCCGGAGGTCGCGGCCAACTGGACGGGCTGGTTCGGCATCGCCGGGCAATGGCTGCCGCACTGGGAGCCTGTGCCCGAGGGCGCGGAGTTCATCGGAGCCCGGCTCGGCGCGGGGAGCGCGGACAAGTGATCGTCGTCATCGGCGGGGGCGTGACAGGCCTTTCGACTGCATTCTGGCTCGCGCGCGAAGGCCATGCCGTCACGGTGGTCGAGAAGGGCATCGTCGGCTGGGAGGCGTCGGGCCGCAATGGCGGCGGCTGCAGCCACGCCTACTCGCCGCTCTTCCGCGAGGAGCAGCGCCTCTGGCCGATGATGGACGAGTTGCTCGGGCATCCGACGGAGTGGCGACCCAACCGGATCCGCATCGGGCTCGACCAGGCGCAGCTCGAGAGGCTCGAGGTCAGCTGCGGCATCGCCTCGGCCCAGGGTTTCCGGATCGATCGCCTGGACCACGCGCAGCTGCGCGAGCTCGTGCCGTGGGTCGGCGACGGCGTCGCCGGCGCTTTCTTCTGGCATTGCGGTGGCCACGCCAACCCGCAGCGCACGAGCCAGGCCTATGCCTGGGCCGTCGAGCGCCATGGCGGGCGCGTGATGCAGCACACCGCGGCGCGCGCGATCCGCGTGCGCGGCGGCCACGCGGTCGCGGTGGAAACCTCGGCGGGCGAGATCGGCTGCGACGCCGTCGTGGTCGCCGCCGGCCCGCATGGCGCCGCGCTGATGGCGCCGCTCGGCCATCGCGTGCCGATCGCGCCCGCGCGCGTCGAGATGATCGTGACCGAACCGCTGCCCGCGATCGCGCATGGCGGCGTCGACGGCAACGGCCTCTATGGGCGGCAGACGCTGCGCGGCAACCTCGCCTATGGCGGCGGGCCGCACGAGTGGCTCGACATCGACGGCGAGGCCACGCCGCGCGCCGTCAACACACCCGTGGTCGCGAGCCTCGCGCGACGCCTCACCGAGCTCTTCCCGCGCCTCGGGCATGTGCGCGTCATCCGCTCCTGGGGCGGCGTCGTCGAGAACACGCCGGACGGCAGGCCGATCCTCGACCGCCTCGCCGACCCTTCCAACGTCGTCTTCGCGAGCATGTCGTCGGTGGGCTTCGGCCTGTCCCCCGCGACCGGCAGGGCGCTCGCGCAGATCGTTCTGCAGGGAAGCTGCGACTTCGCCGACCTGTCGCAGCTGCGCCTGTCCCGCTTCGGCAACCTGCCGCTGGACTGGCGCGCGCGCATGGGCTGGGAGGCGCTGCCGGCCTGACCGGGGGCCATGTCCCCGGATCGGTTGAAGCGCCGGGGACGCCCTGTTAGGTTCCGCGCGCCTTTATCCCCAGACCCGAAGAAACAGAGCCATGAAAATCATCGGCAGTGCCGTGCGCGCCGGCAACATCATCGAGTACGACGGCAAGATCTGGCGCGTCGTGAAGCACAACGTGGTCAGCCCCGGGAAGGGCTCGGCCTTCAACCAGATCGAGATGCGCGACGCGCGCACCGGCACCAAGACGAACATAAAGCTGCGCGCCGACGAGACCGTCGAACAGCTGCGCGCCGACGAGAAGGAGATGCAGTATCTCTTCCACGACGGCGACGCCTACACGTTCATGGACCAGGAAAGCTTCGAGCAGATCACGGTCGGGCGGGATCTGATCGGCGACGCCGCCGACTTCCTGACCGACAACATGGTCTGCACGGTCAACCTGATCGAGAGCGAAGTGGTCGGCATCGACCTTCCGCAATCCACCGTGTGCACGGTGGTCGAGGCCGACGCGGTCGTGAAAGGCCAGACGGCGTCCTCGTCCTACAAGCCCGCCGTGCTCAACAATGGCGTCAAGATCATGGTCCCGCCCTTCATCGCCGCGGGCACGCGCATCGTCGTCAACATCGAGGAGCGCACCTATCTGGAGCGCGCCAAGGAGTGACGGTGCCGCGGACCCGACGAGGCGCCTGATCGCAGATGGCGGTCCGTTCCGCACTCATCACCGTCATGGAGCGGGCCGTGCGCAAGGCCGGCCGCGCCCTCACGCGCGATTTCGGCGAGGTCGAGCATCTGCAGGTCTCGGTCAAGGGGCCAGGCGATTTCGTCTCGGTGGCCGATCGTCGCGCCGAGACCACGCTGCGCGAGGAACTGCAGCGCGCCCGGCCCGGCTACGGTCTGCTGATGGAGGAATCCGGCGAGGTCGCGGGTGACGGCGTCCATCGCTGGATCATCGATCCACTCGACGGCACCACCAACTTCCTCCATTCCATCCCGCATTTCGCGATCTCGATCGCCCTCGAGCGCGGCAAGGACATCGTCGCGGGCATGGTCTACAACCCCGTCCAGGACGAAATGTTCTGGGCCGAACGCGGCCAGGGCGCCTTCCTGAACGATCGCCGCCTGCGCGTC
>JBIKXN010000175.1:0-7193 GCA_044355765.1 Alphaproteobacteria bacterium | reverse complement strand
CCTGGCTCGACTTCACCGGCGCGCCGCGGCTGACCGTTCCGGGCGAGTATATGAAGGGCCGCAAGGCCGATCGGCAGACGCCACACGCCGTGCCGCTGCCGCCGCAAGCGCTCGACGTGTTGGCTGCCGCGTTCACGCTCGGCACCGGCAGCGCGGCGACCCGGCCGGACGAATTGCCGGCGCTGGCGGCGCTGATGGGCGATCGGCTGATCTTCCCGGGCAGCGGCGGCCGCGTGATGAGCGACGCCACGCTGTCGGCGGTGCTGCTGCGGATGAACAGGGACCGGCCGGCCGGCGCGCCGCCGCCGTGGCGCGACCGCGACGGCCGAGCCGCGGTGCCGCATGGGCTGCGGGCGTCATTCTCGACATGGTGCGATGACTCATGCCCGCATGAGCGCGAGGCCGCCGAGCGGCAGCTAGGGCACGCCGTGGCCAATCGTGTAAGCCGGGCCTATCGGCGATCGGACCTGTTCGAGCGCCGGGTTGCGTTGATGGCCGCGTGGGCCGATCACTGCTGCTCGGCGCCGCCGGCGACCGTGGCGACGCTGCCGCTGGCCGAGACGCGCGTGCGTTCCTGATCCTTCGAGCCGGGAACACGTGGGAACACCGGGAACACGCCGATACCACAAGGCTTTCGAGGTGTTCCCGGCGCGTTGCGGGCGCCGGGAACAGGCGGGAACAAGGCTGCCCGTTGCCGGCCGGCCGAGGGGGTAGGGGGGCCGAATGTTGGGGCGAAGGGGCGCCGCAATGCACGGGGTATCGCCCGGAGACTTTTCAGCCGTTCCGCGGTATATTCAAACCTTCGCAGATACGGAGGCCTTCACATGCCGCGAGGTGGAGCGCGCCCGGGCGCCGGGCGCCCGAGGAAGCCGGCGCCGCCGGCCGTTGAAATCGCGGCGCCGGCCGGCGCGGCGCTGACGCCATTGGCGCTGCTGGAAAGCGTCATGGCCGACGAACGCCAGGACCTGGCGCTGCGGGTGGCCGCGGCGAAGGCGTTGCTGCCGTACCGGCACGCGCGGGTTGCCGCGCTCGGCGCGAAGGCGCAGCGCGAGGCCGACGCAATCGACGCCGAGCGCGGCACGCGCTGGGAGGCGCTGCTGGCGCCGCCGCTGCCGCCCGAGGCCGACACGCCGCGCCGCGACGACGGCAAGCCGACCGATTGGGACGCGCTGCTGGCTTGACCGCCGGCGGGGCGCGCGGGTCCCTTCTGAGGTTCCGGCCGCGGGTGCCGCCCGACCGCGGCGCCGTCCTAGCGACAGCAATTATAGGTTGTACCATACATCGCTGGCGCCGACCTGACGCCCGCTGCTGCGCGCTGCCCGCGCCCGAGCGCGACGCGGACGCGGCGCTGGTCCTGACCGCTGACGCGCCGGGCGGCGCGCCGCCGTGCTATCGTGTGGCATGGTGCGAGTTGACGCGAGGAAACCGAGCGCGGCGCACGCTGCCGCTGGCGCCGGGCTGCGCGGGCTGACGATCAGGCTGGCCGTGAACATTCATCCCGGCATGGCGACGCCGCGCGCCCGGATGCTGCGCCGGCGAGCCGCGCTGCTGCGCGCGAGCTTCGAGATGGCGGCGGCTGGCCGCGTGACGCTGCCCGGCGCTGCGCTGGCGCTGGCGCCGTTCGCGCAACCGCTGACGCCGAAGGGATCGAGCCGCGGCCGCAAGCCGAAGGCCGACGACCGAGCGCTGCGGCTGGCGCTGTTGGGCTTGGCGCTGGCCGACGTTCGCGAGCGCGGGGCAAGCGAGAGCGGTGCGCTGAAGATCTGGGTTGCGTGGGCCGACGTGGCTGCCGACGACCGCGAGACCTGGCGCCGATTGGCGATGCGCGATCATGCCGAGCTTCGCGCGACGACAATTCCGGGCGTGGCGACTTCCGCCGCCGACTTCCTGGAATATGCCGCGCGCGCTGCGTTCCCTGCCGAGGCGCGGCGACGCATGTTGACCGGGAAAGTTTCGTCGCGGCGCCGAAAGACGCTTGCGCTCTAATTTTGTCCAACCGCGCTTCCTTCCCGAGCGGCGCATTTCGCGCCGCGCGAGCGAAGGAAGAATCGCGAGATGGAAACAGAAATCAGGAAGGCGCGCCGCGAGCGCGCACCGTTGCCCGCGGCGTTCGCGTTCGGGCTGCGCGACGCCGCGAGGCTAGCGGGCCTGAGCGTCGCCACGCTGCGCCGGCGCGAGCGCGAAGGGCTGTTCTCCTTCCACAAGATCGGCGGCAGGACGCTAATCCGGCGCGCCGACCTGCTGCGGCTGACGGGCGCCGACGAGGCCGGGCAATGAGCCGCGCCCGCAAGCGCGGCGCCGACCGCGTGGACATTGGCGAGGTGGCGCGCGCGGCGCTGCCGTATCTGCCGGCGCTGGTCGCGCGCTGGCTGCCGGGAGGCCGCCGCGAGGGCCGCGAGTGGGTATGCGGTTCACTGCGCGGCGAGCCGGGCCGTTCGTGCCGCGTCAATCTCGAAAGCGGCCGCTGGGCTGACTTCGCGGGCGATGCGCGCGGCGGCGACGCCGTGTCGTTGGCCGCGGCGGTGGCGGGCGTTTCGCAGATCGAGGCCGCGAGGCGCTTGGCCGCCATGCTCGGGCTCGACGGGGGCCGGCAATGAGCGCCGCGCCCGACGAGATGTTCGCGCCGCTTGGCGCCGAGGCCGCCGCGCCCGCGCCCGAGGCTGCACGCGAGGCCGACGCGTGGGTGCCGATCCTGCCGGCGCCGCTGCCGCTGCCGCCGGTGATCCGGCATCGAAAGCACGGCACGCCGTCGCACGTGTGGGAGTACCGCGACGCGCGCGGCGCGCTGTTGCATCTGGTGGCGCGCTTCGATTCGCCCGGCGGTCGCAAGGAAATCTTGCCGCTGTGCTGCGGCGCCGACAGCTGGCGCTGGCGCGGGCCGAAGGCGCCGCGGCCGCTCTACGGTCTCGACGCGCTGGCCGCGCGGGCGGGCGCGCCGGTGCTGATCCTCGAAGGCGAAAAGGCGACGACCGCTGCCGCGGCGCTGTTTCTGGATCACGTGCCGATGACGTGGAGCGGTGGCGCCGCCGCAACGGCGCAAGCCGACTGGACGCCGCTTCGAGGCCGGCGCGTGGCGATATGGCCGGACGCCGACGACCCGGGCCGGCGCGCCGCCGCTGAGGCTGCGAAGCGCGCGCGTGCCGCTGGCGCCGCGAGCGTGGCGATTGTGGACGTGCCGAGCGATTGGCCGCCCGGATGGGACGTGGCGGACGCGCTGCCCGAAGGCGCGACGCTCGACGTGCTGCGCGCGATGCTCGACGCCGCCGAAGCCGAGGCCGCCGAGCCGCTCGACGCCGAGCGCGACGCCGACGACGCGTTGCCGCCCGGCTTCCGGCTGACGGCCGACGGCTTGTTCTACGCCGACCCGGGCGACGACGACGCGCCGGCGGTTCACGTCTGCGGGCCGCTGCGCGTGACGGCCGCGACGAGTGACGGCACCGGGCACGCGTGGGGCGCGCTGCTCGAATGGCGCGACCCGGACGGCCGCGCGCACACGTGGCCGATGCCGCGCGCAATGCTGGCCGGCGACGGCGCCGAGCTTCGCGCCGCGCTGCTGGACCGCGGGCTGTTCGTGGGGCCGAGCCGCAAGGCGCGCGAGCGGTTGACGGAGTATCTGTTGCGCTCGGCGCCGTCCGCGCGCGTGCGAATTGCCGAGCGGCTGGGGTGGCTCGACATGCCCGGCGGCGGCCGCGTGTTCGTGTTGCCGACCGAGGCGCTCGGCGCCGGTGACGCGGCGCGTGTGATGTTGCAATCCGCGAGGCCGGACGCATTGCCGCCAATAGCGCAGCGCGGCACGCTCGAAGATTGGCAGCGCGACGTTGCGGCGTTGGCGGTGGACAATCCGCGGCTCGGCTTCGCGCTTTCGGCTGCGCTCGCCGCGCCGCTGCTCGGGCTGATCGGCGCCGAGGGCGGCGGCATCCATTACAGGGGGCCGAGTAGCTGCGGGAAATCGACGCTGCTTCAAGCCGCCGGCAGCGTGTTCGGCGGCGGCGGCTTGCGCGGCTGGGTTCGTAGCTGGCGCGCGACCGACAACGCGCTCGAAGCCGTGGCCGCGGCGCATTGCGACCTGCCGCTGCTGCTCGACGAAATGGGCGAAGCCGGCGCCGACACCGTGGCCGCGGCTGCGTACATGCTGGCGAACGGCTGCGGCAAGGGCCGCGCGAGCCGCGACGGCGGCGCTCGGCGGGCGGCGACGTGGCGGCTGCTGTTCGTTTCGTCGGGCGAAATCGGCATTTCGGCTGCACTTGCCGAGGCGCGGGGCGGGCCGCGCCGCGAACGTGCCGGGCAAGCGGTGCGAGTGTTGGACCTGCCGGCGGATGGCGGCCGGCATGGCTGCTTCGACGTGCTGCATGGCCGCGCGGCGGCCGCGGCGCTGGCCGACGACATCAAGGCCAGCGCTTCGCGCTTCTACGGCACGGCGGGCCGCGCGTGGCTCGAAATCCTGGCGGGCGATCCCGAGGGCATGGCGGGCGCTGCGCGCGCCGTTGTCGCGCGCTGGACTTCCGACAACGTGCCGACCGGCGCCGCCGGGCAGGTAAGGCGCGCGGCCGGGCGCTTCGCGCTGATCGCTGCCGCCGGCGCGCTGGCGACCGCTGCCGGGCTGCTGCCGTGGCGTGCGGACGAAGCCGAGCGCGCGGCCGGCGCGCTGTTCGCGGCCTGGCGCGGTGCGAGGCCGGGCGGCGACGGCGACGGCGAGCGCGCGGCGGCGATTGCGGCGGTGCGGCGGTTCCTCACGGCGCATGGCGACGCGAGGTTCGAGGCAATCGGCGCCGACGCCGACGACAAGGCGCCGCGGATCATCAATCGGGCCGGCTGGAAGCGGCGGGACGGCGACGGCTGGCTGTTCCTGGTCGCGCCCGACGTGTTCAAGGCCGAGGTGGCCGCCGGGCTCGACGCCGACGCCGTGGCGCGAGCGCTGCGCGCGGCCGGGCTGCTTGCGACCGACGATGACGCGCGGCTGATGCGGCGCGTGCGGCTGCCGGGCGTTGCCGGGCTGGCGCGCGTGTATGCGATCAAGGGCGAGATCCTGGCGGCCGGCGACGGCGGCGAGGAAGCGCCGTTCTGATGCGGGCCGCCGAAATCCTGGCGCGGTGGCGCGCCGGCCGCGAGGCTGCGCCGGCGCTGCCCGAGGCGCTGCCGACGGGCGGCGACCGGGCGCTGTTCCCGGCTGTTCCCGGCAGCGCTGGCGAGCCGGGAACACCCGGAAACGCTGATAAATCAGGGCTGTTCCCGCTGTTCCCGGCTGTTCCCGGCGCGAACGATCAAGGTTGCAATGCCGAGCCGCGCGAGCGCGCGGACGAGGCCGTGGCCGAGCCCGAGCCCGACGGCGGGGTGCCACCCGAGCCGCTGCCGTACCGGCTACCGTCCTGGGCCGATCCGGCCGACACGCCGAAGCCCGGCGACCGCTGCGGCTGCTGCGGGCGGCATGGCTCGGGCGGGCGGTGGTGGTGCGAGCGGGCCGAGCCGAAGGGCTGGCGGTGCGCGCGCTGTCATCCTGCCGTCCATTTGCCGGCCGATGCCGTGATCGAGGTGGCGACGTGACCGACGACGGCGCGGACCTGCTCGAACGGGCGGCGGCGCATGTCCGGCGGCTTAGGCCGGACTGGCGCGACGCCGCCACGTTCTATGAGCAACGGAGCGAAGCGCTCGGGCTGCTGGCCGCCGCCCGGGCCGCCCGGTGCGGCGCGTGTTCCGGCCGAGCGACCGACGCCGAGGCTCGGGCGCGCCGGTTGGCTGCGCTGCTGGCCGATGCGCGGCGCGTGGCTGCGGCGGCTCGGGCCGAGGCCGAGGCGTTGCGACGGTTGGCGGCTGCTGCCGTGCGGCCGCGACGGGCGAGGCGGCGCGTTGTCGACGATCGGCAGACCGTGCTACCGCTGGCGCGAGCGGTGTGGGGCGACCCGCCCTAGCCTTTCAAAACGTGGGCTTTAGTGTGGGACGAATCGCCCAAGCGCCGAAACGGTATGTAGCGAAATCAATAGGTTGACGCGCCTCGCTGGTGCCGGCGTGGGGCACCAAATAGCTGTTTCAGGGCGTTTCACCGAGGCTCACGGCGACCCTGAAAACCCACGAAATAGCCAACAAATACAGCGGATTAGGCGCCTCCTGACGCAAGGTGGCGCAAGGTGGCGTTTTGGGGCCTAGCGGTGCCAAGTGTGGGACGGTATATGGATCGTGTGGGACGGTTCCTCGCCCGCTCCGGCTGTTGCCGGCCGGCGCCGAGGGGCTGAGGCGCCCGGGACGGGGCCGCGCGGGGCGGTTTCTGTGGGGCGATCCACCGATCCGTCCCACACTCGGGGGCCGCCGCATGGGCAATCTGACCGATAAGGCCGTGAAGGCCGCGAAGCCGAAGGCCAAGCCGTTCAGGCTTTCGGACGCCGGCGGGCTGCTGCTGCTGGTCCGGCCGGGCGGCCGGAAATCGTGGGTTGTCCGGCTGACGCGCGACGGCCGCCGAATGGACGCGGCGATCGGCGGGTATCCCGAATTGTCGCTGGCCGAGGCGCGGGAACGGGCGATCGAGGCGCGCCGGCTGGCCAAGGACGGGTTGGACCCGACGATCGAGCGCGACCGGCGCCGCCGCGAGGCCGGCGAGGCGCAACGGGCCGCCGAGGCCACCGAGGCCGAAGCGCGGTCCGGCACGTTCCGGGTGATGACCGAGCGCTGCGTTGCGACCCTGGCGCCGTCCTGGCGATCGGCGCGGACGGCCGAAATCTGGCTCGGCACGTTCGAGCGCTGGTTGTTCCCGGTCCTGGGCGACGTGCCGGTTGCCCGGATCGACCGCGCCGCGGTGGCGCGTGCCATGGCTGACGTGTGGGTCCAGGCGCCGGGGCTGGCCGCGAAGCTGCTACAGCGCGTCGGCGCCGTGCTGCGCTTTGCCGTCGGACACGGCTTCAAGGCTGACCCGGGCGCCGCGAGCATGAAGGGGTTGTTGACCGACAAGCGGTTGCCGCCGCTGCCGGGCGAGCGCGGGCATCCCTCGCTGCCGTGGGAGCGGATGCCGGCGCTTATGCGGGCGCTCGAAGCCGAGGCCGGGCTTGGGCCGCTGGCGCTGCGGCTTGTGGCGCTGACCGCGCTTCGATCGGCTGAAATCCGCAACGCCCGCTGGTCCTGGCTCGACTTTACCGGCGCGCCGCGGCTGACCGTTCCGGGCGAGCATATGAAGGGCCGCAAGGCCGATCGGCAGACGCCGCACGCCG
>JBIKXN010000174.1:0-7226 GCA_044355765.1 Alphaproteobacteria bacterium | reverse complement strand
CGGCCGGCGGCGCCGCGAGCCAAAGCGTCGATGCCAGCGCGCCGGCGATCCAGGCGCCGCGCAGGCCGGCGCGGGTCATGCGCGCCGCGCGCCGCGACGGGCGACGCGCAGATAGGGTGCCAGATAGCGACCGGTATGGCTCTCGGGGACCGCGGCGATCTGCTCCGGCGTCCCCGCGGCGACCACGCGGCCGCCCTTGTCGCCGCCTTCGGGGCCCAGATCGACCACCCAGTCGGCGGTCTTGATGACCTCCAGATTGTGCTCGATCACGACCACCGTGTTCCCGCCCTCGACCAGGGCATGCAGGACCTCGAGCAGCTTGTCGACGTCGGCGACATGCAGCCCCGTGGTCGGTTCGTCGAGGATGTACATCGTGCGCCCGGTCGCCCGTCTGGCGAGTTCCTTGGCCAGCTTGACGCGCTGCGCCTCGCCGCCCGACAGCGTGGTCGCCTGCTGGCCGACATGGACATAGCCGAGGCCGACGCGCTGCAGCGTCTGCATCTTGTCGCGGATCGCGGGCACGGCCTGGAAGAAGCCGGCGGCCTCGTCGACGGTCATCGCAAGGACATCGGCGATCGACTTGCCCTTGAACGTGACCTCCAGCGTCTCGCGGTTGTAGCGCCTGCCCTGGCAGGCGTCGCAGGTCACGTAGACGTCGGGCAGGAAATGCATCTCGATCTTGATGACCCCGTCGCCCTGGCAGGTCTCGCAGCGACCGCCCTTGACGTTGAACGAGAAGCGGCCGGGCTTGTAGCCGCGCGACTGCGCCTCGGGCAGGCCCGCGAACCAGTCGCGGATCGGCGTGAAGGCTCCGGTGTAGGTCGCGGGATTCGAGCGCGGCGTGCGCCCGATCGGCGACTGGTCGATGTCGATGATCTTGTCGAGATGCTCGGTTCCGTCGATCGCGTCATGCGCGGCCGGCTGGTCGCGCGTGCCCATCAGCCGCCGCGCCAGCGCCTTGTAGAGCGTCTCGATCACCAGCGTCGACTTGCCGCCGCCCGACACGCCGGTCACGCAGGTGAATGTGCCCAGCGGGATCGCCACGTCCACCGACTTCAGATTGTTGGCGCGCGCGCCGCGGATGGAGACGCGCTGTCCGCGATGACCTGCCCGGCGCCGCGCCGGCAGCGGGATCTGGCGGAAGCCGGTCAGGTACTGGCCGGTGACGCTCTCGGGCACGCGCAGTACCTCCGCGGGCGTGCCGCTGGCGATCACGCGCCCGCCATTGACCCCGGCAGCAGGGCCCATGTCGACGAGATGGTCCGCCGCCTTGATCGCCTCTTCGTCGTGCTCGACGACGATCACCGTGTTGCCGAGGTCGCGCAGCCGCTTGAGCGTCTCCAGCAGCCTTGCGTTGTCGCGCTGGTGCAGGCCGATCGACGGCTCGTCGAGGACGTAGAGCACGCCGGTGAGGCCGGAGCCTATCTGCGAGGCCAGACGGATGCGCTGGCTCTCGCCGCCGGACAGGGTTCCGGAAGATCGCGCCAGCGTCAGATATTCAAGGCCGACATTGACGAGGAAGCCGAGCCTCTCGTTGATTTCCTTGAGGATGCGCGCCGCGATCTCGCGCTGCTTCTGGGAGAGCTTCGCGTCGAGGCCGGCGAACCAGCGCTGGGCGCGCTCGATCGACATCTCGACGACCTCGCCCAGGTGCAGCCCGTCGATGCGCACCGCCAGCGCCTCGGGCTTGAGGCGGTGGCCGCCGCAGGCGCTGCAGGGCTTCGACGACTGGAACCGCTCGAGTTCCTCGCGCACCCAGGCGCTGTCGGTCTCCTTCCAGCGCCGGTCGAGATTGGGCACGACGCCCTCGAAGGGCTTCGACGTGGCGTAGCTGCGCAGCCCGTCGGAGTAGGTCATCTCGACCGCTTCGCCGCCGGTGCCGAACAGGATCGCGTCCTGAACGCTCTTGCGCAGCTTGCCGAAGGGGGTCGTGGTCGCGACGCCGAAATGCCGGGCGAGGCTTTCCAGCGTCTGGTCGTAATAGGGCGAGGGCGTGGAGGCCCAGGCCGCGATCGCGCCCTCGCCGAGCGACAGGCTGGGGTCCGGGACCACCAGATCGGGGTCGAAATAGAGGTTCACGCCGAGCCCGTCGCAGCTTGGACAGGCGCCATGCGGCGAGTTGAACGAGAACAGCCGCGGTTCGATTTCGGGGATCGTGAACCCCGACACCGGGCAGGCGAATTTCGAGGAAAAGACCACTATCTCGCCGCTGTCGGCGTTCTCGGCATGCAGCAGGCCTTCGGTCAGCGCCAGCGCGGTCTCGATCGAATCGGCCAGCCGGTTGCCCAGATCCGGCCTCACGATCAGGCGGTCGACCACGACCTCGATGTCGTGCTTGCGCTTCTTGTCGAGCGCGGGCACCGCGTCGATCTCGTACAGGCGGCCATCGACCTTGACCCGCTGGAAGCCGCGCTTCTGCAACTCCTGCAGTTCCTTGCGATACTCGCCCTTGCGGCCGCGCACGATCGGGGCGAGCAGGTAGAGCCTGGTTCCTTCGCGCATCGCCATGATGCGGTCGACCATCTGCGTGACCGTCTGGGCCTCGATCGGCAGGCCGGTCGCCGGCGAATACGGCGTCCCGATGCGGGCGAAGAGCAGGCGCAGATAGTCGTAGATCTCGGTGACCGTGCCGACCGTGGAGCGGGGGTTGCGCGACGTGGTCTTCTGTTCGATCGAGATCGCTGGCGACAGACCCTCGATCGAATCCACGTCGGGCTTCTGCATCAGTTCCAGGAACTGCCGAGCGTAGGCGGAAAGGCTCTCGACATAGCGCCGCTGCCCTTCGGCGTAGATCGTGTCGAAGGCAAGCGACGACTTGCCCGAGCCCGACACGCCGGTGACGACGACCAGCGCGTCGCGCGGCATGGCGACGTCGATGCTCTTGAGATTGTGTTCGCGCGCCCCGCGCACGACGATCTGGTGGAGGCCGGTGGGACGTGGGGGCTGGCGCGCGTCGGGCATGGGCTGGGCTCTCGCATTGTCCCGCTTCGGGCGGGGGAATATAGGGCGACCCGGCGGATGGGGACGGGGCATTCTCCGGCCGGAGCACTGCGAAAAGCGTAGGCCGGAGTTCCTGAATTGTTCTGGATTTACGGGCTGGGCCCGCTTAGTGTCCGTTCCAGGCGTTCACGCGCGTCGGGCGCGGGGTGCGAGCAGAGGAAAGGCCGGGGCCATGGCGGGCAGCGTCAACAAGGTGATCCTGATCGGCAATCTCGGGCGCGATCCCGAAGTGCGCTCGTTCCAGAATGGCGGTCGCGTCTGCAATCTGCGGATCGCGACGTCCGAGACCTGGAAGGACAAGGCCAGCGGCGAGCGCAAGGAGCGGACCGAATGGCACTCGGTCGCGATCTTCAACGACAATCTCGTGACGGTCGCCGAGCGCTACCTGAAGAAGGGCTCCAAGGTCTATGTCGAGGGCCAGCTCGAAACCCGCAAATACACCGACAAGGACGGGAACGAGCGCTATACGACCGAAGTCACGCTTCGGCCCTACCGTGGCGAACTGACCCTGCTCGACAGCCGCGGCGCAGGCGGCGGTGGCGGTGGGGGTGGCGGAATGGACGAATCCGGTGGGTTCGACGACCGTGGCGGCGAGCCTGCCCCGGCCGCTTCGCGCGGCGCCGCGCGGCCGCGCAAGGGCGACATGGACGACGACATCCCTTTCTGAGCTCGGCAGGCCGGGAGGGGCGCGGCGGCGGAGCCACCGGCCGTCCCTGAACTGGGAATTCCACGTTTTTTCAGCAGGTTGATGCCATACATCGCTTGAGCGATGGTCGGGCATCGTCTAGGGTGTTGATGTAGCGATTTCGCGCTGCAGCATGTAGCCCTGCGGGAGCAATGTGACCGATCCGACCGACGCCATTCCGGGCGACATCGCGCCGATCACGATCGAGGAGGAGATGAAGCGCTCCTACCTCGATTACGCGATGAGCGTGATCGTGGCGCGGGCGCTTCCCGACGTACGCGACGGACTCAAGCCGGTCCACCGGCGCATCCTCTATGCCATGAACGAGGCGGGCTACGACTGGACCCGGCCGTTCCGCAAATCCGCGCGCGTCGTCGGCGACGTGATGGGCAAGTACCACCCCCACGGCGATGCGGCCATCTACGACGCGCTCGTGCGCATGGCGCAGGATTTCTCGATGCGCCTGCCCCTGATCGAGGGGCAGGGCAATTTCGGGTCGATGGACGGCGATCCGCCCGCGGCGATGCGCTACACCGAGGCGCGCCTGCACCGCGCCGCGGCACCGTTGCTGGCGGACATCGACAAGGAGACGGTCGATTTCCAGGCGACCTACGACGAGCAGACGGTCGAACCAGTCGTCCTGCCGGCGCAGTTCCCGAACCTGCTCGTCAATGGCGCCAACGGCATCGCCGTCGGCATGGCCACCAATATTCCGCCGCATAATCTGGGCGAGGTCGTCGCGGCTTGCATGGCCTATCTCGACGACCCGGCGATCGGCGACGACCGCCTCATCGAGATGATCCCCGGCCCGGATTTCCCGACCGGCGGGATCGTGCTCGGGCGGCGCGGCCTGCGCGAGGCCTATATCGGCGGTCGCGGCAGCGTTGTGGTGCGCGGGCGCACCCATATCGAGGACATCCGCAAGGACCGGCAGGCCATCGTCGTCGACGAGATTCCCTACCAGGTCAACAAGCTGCGGCTGATCGAGCGAATCGCCGAATGCGTCCAGGAGAAGCTGATCGACGGCATCTCCGATCTGCGCGACGAGTCAGACCGCGACGGCGTGCGCGTGGTGGTCGAACTCAAGCGCGACGCCTCGCCCGACATCGTCCTCAACCAGTTGTACCGCTACACGGCGCTGCAGACCTCCTTCGGCTTCAACATGCTGGCGCTCAACGGCGGACGCCCGGAGCTGATGGGGTTGCGCGGCATCCTGTCCGCGTTCTGCGGCTTCCGCGAGCAGGTGATCGCGCGCCGCACCCGTCACGAACTGCGCAAGGCGCGCGACCGTGCCCATGTGGTGATCGGCCTCGCCCTGGCGGTGGTCAACCTCGACCCGGTGATTGCGCTCATCCGCAGCGCCCCCGACCCCGTGGCCGCGCGCGACGGCCTGATGGCGCGCGACTGGCCGGTCGGCGATATCGGACCGTTCATAGCGCTGGTCGACGAGCCTGGCCGCGGCATCGTCGACGGCACCTACCGTCTGACCGAGGCCCAGGCGCGGGCGATCCTTGAACTGCGGCTGCAGCGCCTGACCGGTCTGGAGCGCGACAAGCTTCTCCAGGAACTGCGCGACCTGACGGCGCAGATCGCCGATCTCGTCGACATCCTGGGGTCGCGACCGCGCGTTCTGGCGATCATGCGCGAGGAACTGCAGCGTATCGCCGACGAGTTCGGCACGCCGCGCCGGACCGCGCTCGAGGACAGCGATGCCGACACCGACATCGAGGACCTGATCCAGTCCGAGGACATGGTCGTCACGGTGACGCATCGGTCCTACATCAAGCGCGTCCCGCTCTCCGCCTATCGTGCGCAGCGCCGCGGCGGCAAGGGGCGCTCGGGCATGGCGACGCGCGAGGAGGATTTCGTCACCCGGCTGTTCGTCGCAAACACCCACCAGCCGATCCTGTTCTTCACCTCGCGGGGCATGGCCTACCGGCTGAAATGCTATCAACTGCCGCTCGGCACGCCGCAGGCCCGTGGCCGGCCCATCGTCCAGCTTCTGCCCGCGCTGCCGCCGGGCGAGGAGATCGCCGCGGTGATGCCGTTGCCCCAGGACGAGGCGACCTGGAGCCGGCTGCATGTGATGTTCGCGACCTCCGCCGGCAATGTCCGGCGCAACGCGCTCTCGGATTTCCTGATCGTCCGTGCGAACGGCAAGATCGCGATGAAGCTTGCCGAGGAAGGCGAGACGCTGATCGGCGTGCTGCCCTGCTCGGACGACGACGACGTGCTGCTGGCGACGCGGGGCGGCAAATGCATCCGCTTCGCGATCGACGAGGTGCGGCTCTTCGTCGGCCGCTCGTCGACCGGCGTGCGCGGCATCAAGCTCGCCGACGGCGACAGCGTCATCTCGATGTCGATGCTGCGTCATGCCGCCTTCGACGTCGCCGAGCGCGACGCCTATCTGCGCATCGCCCGGCGTCGGCGCGGCATCGACGAGGCCGAGCCCGCCGATCTGCCGGCAGGCGAAGGCGGCGAGGCGCAGGAAGTGCAGCTGTCCGAGACCCGCATCGCGGAATACGCGCGCGACGAACAGTTCGTTCTCGCCGTGACCGCCAACGGCTTCGGCAAGCGCAGTTCCGCCTACGAGTACCGGATCACCGGGCGGGGCGGGCAGGGATATGCCAGCATCGAGACGTCCGAGCGCAACGGCCAGGTCCTGGCGTCGTTCCCGGTCGCGCATGGCGACCAGATCATGCTCGCGACCGATCGTGGCCAGGTGCTGCGCATCCCGGTCGACGAGATCCGGATCGCCGGCCGCAAGACCCAGGGCGTCGTGCTGTTCCGCGTCGCCGACGGCGAGTCCGTCGTGGCCGCCTCGCGGCTTGGCGACGAGGCCGACGAGACCGAGGGTGGCGACAAGCCGGCAGGCATGTGAAGCGGGGAGCGATGTGTGATGCCTGACCAGCGTGTCGCGATCTATCCGGGAACTTTCGATCCGGTCACCAACGGGCATCTCGACATCATCGGCCGCGGCGCACGCCTGGTCGACCGGCTGATCGTCGCGGTTGCCGTGAACGCCGGCAAGGGGCCGCTGTTCGACCTCGACGCGCGCGTCGCGCTGCTGGAAGAGGAGATCCGCCATCTGCCGGCGGACAGCGCGGCGCGCATCGAGGTCAGGCCGTTCCGCTCGCTGCTGATGCGTTTCGCCGAGGAATGCGGCGCCGGCATCATTCTGCGCGGGCTGCGTGCGGTGTCGGATTTCGAGTACGAGTTCCAGATGGCGGGGATGAACCACCGGCTCAATCCCGCGGTCGAGACCGTGTTCCTCATGGCTTCCGAGACGCACCAGTTCATTTCGTCGCGCTTCGTCAAGGAGATCGCGCGACTGGGCGGCGACGTCGGAAGCTTCGTGAGCCCCCGCGTCGCCCAGCGCATGCGCCGGCGCTTCAACGAAGGCGACGACGCCGGCCCCGGCGATTCGGGGGCGCCGACCCTGCCGCAACTGGCGCCCCGCGCGCCGCTGTGACCGCTCCCGCGCAGCGTTGACCTCGCCCGCCCCGGGCCCTAGTTTCCGCCCCGGCCGCGTCGCGCCGAG
>JBIKXN010000173.1:0-7243 GCA_044355765.1 Alphaproteobacteria bacterium | reverse complement strand
GCCGCCGCGCCCGAACAGGATGATCCAGGCATAGGCACCGATGAAGGGCGGCGACAGCATGGACATGACGACCATGACCATCAGCACCGTCTTGCCCGGGAAGCGGAAGCGCTGGAACAGGATCGCAAGCGGCACGCCGATCGCGAGCGACAGCGCCGTCGCCGCCCCGGCGACCGTCAGGCTATTGAACAGCGCACGGCGGAAATAGCGCGAGCCGAAGAAGATCTCGAAATTCTCGAAACCGATGCAGCCGCAATCCTGGCCGACCAGGCTCTGCGCGAACAGCGCCAGCAGCGGGATCACGGCGAAGACGAGCGCGAAGGCGACCCCGGCGAGACCGACCAGCGTCCAGGGATCGCGCAGCGCCGTCGCGAAGGCCCGCCCGCTCAACCCACCCTCCGGCCGTCCGCGGCGTCGAAGATGCGGGCCCGCGCCGGCGAGAACCAGAGATCGATCGCGCCGCCCGGCTCGGGAACGGTCGCGCCGGGATCGAGATCGGCCTCGATCGTCGTGCCGTCGGCGAGCGCGCAGGCGAGGCGCTGGCGCGCGCCCAGATAGGAGGCGAGCACGACGCGCGCCGGCAGCCGCAGCCAGTCCGGCGCCGCGGGGGCGAGCCGCAGATCCTCGATGCGCAAGGTGGTCGTGAGCGCGGCGCCGGGCGCGACCGACAGGCGCGCGCCGATCGCAGGGCCGGCATCCAGCCGCACGCCATCCGACGCCGCGCGACCGGCGAGCTTGTTCGCGCCGCCGATGAAGTCGGCGACGAAGAGATGGGCGGGATCCTCGTAGACGCGGCGCGGAACGTCGATCTGCAGCAGATGGCCGCGCTCGAGCACCGCGATCCGGTCCGAGACGGCGAGCGCCTCTTCCTGGTCATGGGTGACGTAGATCGTCGTGATGCCCAGCTCGCGCTGCAGCAGCCGGATCTCCTGGCGCATCTCGATCCTGAGCTTGGCGTCGAGATTGGACAGGGGCTCGTCCATCAGCAGCAATTCGGGCTCGATGACGATCGCGCGGGCGAGGCCGACGCGCTGCTTCTGGCCGCCGGAGAGCTGCGGCGGGAAACGCTGCGCGAGCGGGCCGAGACGCACGCGGTCGAGCGCCGCGGCGACCTTGCGCGCGATCTGATCCTGGCCGATGCCGCGCGCCCGCAGCCCGTACGCGACGTTGTCGAAGACCGACATATGCGGAAAGACGGCGTAGTGCTGGAACACCATGCCGAAGTCGCGGCGATGCGGCGGTTCGGCATCGATCACCTTGCCCGCCACCCGCACCGCGCCGGCATCCTGGTAGAGGAAGCCGGCGACGATGCGCAGCAGCGTGGTCTTGCCGCAGCCCGACGGTCCGAGCAGCGTCAGGAACTCGCCCTTCGGCAGCGACAGGCTGACGCCATCGAGGACGGTCAGCGGGCCGAACCGCTTGACCACGCCCTCGATGGCGACGTGCTGGGTCATGGACCGCGGTCGCTCAACGGCGCGCGAGGCGCAGATAGCGATCCATGAACTCCTTGTTCTTGGCGACCGCCCAGTCGGGCGGGAAGTTGTTCACGGGCAGGTTCTTCGCGTCGATCGCCTTCTCCGGGCCGGGCACGTCGGACCGGATGGGGCGACGGCCCGAGGCCTTGACGATCACGGTCTGACCTTCGGGCGACACGATGTAGTCGATCAGCGCCTTGCCCGCGGCCGGGTTGGGCGCCTTGGCGACCAGCGCCATCGCGTCGGCCTGGATCGAGATCCCTTCCTTGGGATAGACGATCCGCAGCGGCGCGCCGCCGTCGATGAAGCGCTGCGCGTTGTCCTCGAGCGTCAGCGCCATCGCGTACTCGCCCTGGGCGGCGCCGCGGATGACGGCGGTCGAGCTGCCGGTGATGACGAAGTTGTCCATCATCCTGGCGAAGAGCTGCCATCCGGCGGTCTCGCCCTCGTTGTGCAGGATCTGCACCATCTGGACGAAGGCCGAACCGGACCGGTCGGCGCCCGCGAAGGCCACCTTGCCCTTCCATTTCGGATCGGCGAGGTCCTTCCACTGCGTCGGGATCTCGGCCTCGGGAACCAGCCGCGTGTTGACGGCGATCACGGCGGGCAGGGTGACGGTGAAAGGCAGCCAGTTGCGGCTGTAGCGCAGGCCAGGGATGATCTGGTCCGTGCCCGGCGGATCGTAGGTCTCGAACAGCGCCGCATTGGCGTCGATGCCGTCGGCGCCGACCGAGATCAGCGCATCGGCCAGCGGCCGCGCCGACTCGGCCTGCAGGCGCTTGACGAGTTCGCCCGAGCCGGCGGACACGACCTGGACGTCCATGCCGCTCTTCGCCTTGAAGGCAGGCACCAGGGCGTTGAGGATGTCGGTCGGCATCGCCGAATACATGGTCACCGAACGCGCCTGGGCCTTCGCGGAGCCCAGCGCGGCGAAGGCGGCACCGGCGCCCAGGACGACGCGGCGAGGTAGCTTGGCTGCATTCATCTCATCTCTCCTTTTCCATCAAAGTGTAACCTCGGCGACCGCAGCGCAAGCGCGTCAGCCACCATAGCCGTCGACCAGCACCACCTGCGAGACGGTGCTGTCGGCGCGCATCTTCAGCAGCGGAGCGTAATCGGCGCTGACGTAGAAGGCGCGCGCCGCCTCGATGCTGGGGAATTCGAGCACGACGACGCGGTTGAACCCGTCGGCGTTCTCCAGCCGTTCCATGTCGCCGCCGCGGATCAGATAGCGTCCGCCATGGCGGGCGATGACCTCGGGCGCGGCGGCGCGGTAGCGCGCGAAGCCTTCGGGGTCCGTGACCTTTATGTTGGCGATCAGATAACCCGCCATCTTCCGCTCCTTCGCCGCCCGCCCGCCGCGTCCACCGAAAGGCGCGCTTGTCGGGCCATCCTTTGACTTATAGCATTCGACCCGAAGTTTGTTTCGTCCGATCCGCGATCTCTTTGCGGATCCCGGTCATCGGAAGCGAACGACGCCATCAGGGGGAACAAGGAATGTCGCTCAAGGGTCTATCCGCCATCGTCACCGGCTCGACCAGCGGGATCGGGCTCGGCGTCGCCGAACGCCTCGCCGCCGCCGGCGCCGACGTCATGCTCAACGGCTCGCGCGCGCCCGAGCAGGCCGAACAGATGCGCAGCGCCATGTCCGCCAAGTACGGCACCCGGATCGCCTATTGCGCGGCCGACATGACCAAGGAGGCCGACCGCGTGCGCCTGGTGGAGGCGACGGTCGCGGCCTTCGGGGGCGTCGACATCCTGGTCAACAACGCCGGCATCCAGTTCGTGTCGAAGGTCGAGGATTTCCCGCTCGAGAAATGGGACGAGGTCATCGCCGTCAATCTCAGTTCCATCTTCCACCTGATCAAGCTCGTGCTGCCCGGCATGAAGGCGCGCAAGCGCGGCCGGATCATCAACATCGCCTCGGTCCACGGCCTGATCGGCTCGACCAAGAAGGCCGCCTACACCGCCGCCAAGCACGGCCTGATCGGGCTGACCAAGGTGGTCGGCCTCGAATACTGCACCCACGGGATCACCTGCAACTCGATCTGCCCGGGCTGGGTGCGCACGCCCCTGGTCGAGCGCCAGATCGAGGCGATCGCCAAGGAAAAGGGCATCTCGATCGACGAGGCGGTCGTCGACCTGCTGTCGGAAAAGCAGCCTTCGCTGCAATTCGCGACGCCGGGCCAGCTCGGCGGGCTCGCGGTCTTCCTCGCCAGCGACGATGCCGCCCAGATCACCGGGACGTCGATCGCGATGGACGGCGGCTGGACCGCCCGCTGAGTTCCCCGTGGCCAATAAGCCCCCCCAAGCCTCACCCTCCGGCGGCAAGCCGCCGGCCCGCAAACGCCTCAACCTCGCGCTGCAGGGCGGCGGCGCCCACGGCGCCTATGCCTGGGGCGTGATCGACCGCCTGCTCGAGGAAGACATCGACATCACCGGCATCTGCGGCACCTCGGCGGGCGCGATGAACGCCACCGTCGCCGCCTATGGTCTCGCCAAGGGCGGCCGCGCCGGCGGCCGCGAAGCGCTGGCGAATTTCTGGAAGCGCATCTCGGATGCCTCGCGCATGGGCCCGCTGCAGCCCTCGCCATTCGACCGCATGCTCGGCAACGGCAATCTCGACTTCTCGCCGGGCTGGATCTTCTACGACGCGCTGAGCCGTATCGTCTCGCCCTACCAGCTCAACCCGTCGAACTTCAATCCGCTGCGCGACGTCCTGCTGGAATGCGTCGATTTCGACTTCCTGCACCGCGAGAAGGCGGTGAAGCTGTTCATCTGCGCGTCCAACGTGATGACCGGTCGGCACCGCGTCTTCCGCGAGACCGAGGTCTCGGTCGACGCGGTCCTCGCCTCGGCCTGCCTGCCGTTCCTGTTCCAGGCCGTGCAGATCGACGGCGAGTACTACTGGGACGGCGGCTACATGGGCAACCCGCCGCTCTACCCGCTCTTCTACCACACCGAAACACCCGACGTGCTGATCGTCCAGATCAACCCGATCAACATCCGCGAACTGCCGACCAGCGCCCAGGCGATCCTCGACCGCATCAACACGCTCAGCTTCAACTCCAGCCTGATGCGCGAGATGCGGGCGATCAACTTCGTCACCAAGCTGATCGACAGGGGCATCGACGACGGCGGTCGCCTCAAGCGCGTCTTCATCCACACCGTCGACGCCGAGGACCATCTGGGCAAGCTCGGCATCTCGTCGAAGCTCAACGCCGACTGGGGCTTCCTGCAGGAGCTGTTCGAGGTCGGCCGAGCCAAGGCGGCGGAATTCGTGCGCGACCATTTCGACAAGATCGGCGTGCAGTCCTCTACCGACATCGAAGAAAAATTCCTCTGACCCGCGGAGCACGCACAATGAATCGCGACGAGATCCTCAGACTTCCGTCCATGCCGGCCTGCAGCCCGAGCTACCCGCACGGGCCCTACCGGTTCGTCAATCGCGAGTACTTCATCATCGTCTACGAATCCGACGCCGCCGCCGTGCGCGCCGCGGTGCCGGAGCCGCTGACGCCGGTGCCCGAGAGCCTGGTCTACTACGAGTGGATCCGCATGCCCGACAGCTCGGGCTTCGGCGACTACACCGAGTCGGGCGTGGTCATCCCCTGCACCTACAAGGGCGAGGCCTGCAACTTCGTGGCCCAGATGTATCTTGACGACGATCCGCCGATCGTCGCCGGCCGCGAGATCTGGGGCTTCCCCAAGAAATACGCCCACCCCAAGCTCGAGGTCGCGACCGACACGCTCACCGGCACGCTGCACTACGCCGGGCAGATGGTGGCGATGGGCACGATGGCCTACAAGCATGAGAGCCTCGCGCGCGATCCCGCCAAGACCATGGCGGCGCTGACCAAGATGCAGGTCAATCTAAAGCTGATCCCGGACGTCGATGGCACGCCCAAGATCGCGCAGCTCGTGCGCTACGCGCTGACCGACATCACCGTGAAGGGATCCTGGGTCGGACCGGCGCGGCTTCACCTCGTCCCGCACGTCAACGCCCCGGTCGCCGACCTGCCGATCCGCCGCATCGTCGGCGGCAGGCATTTCGTCGCCGATCTCACCCTGCCCTTCGGCAGCGTGCTTCACGACTACCTCGCCTGAACGCCGCCGGGGCCTCCGCGACGCGCGGAGGCCCCGATTGCCGCGAAAGGCGCACGCCCGGGCCTAGTCCATCGACACGCCTTTCGTGTCGTGGCGCCAGCGGCCTCCAGGATGTGACCGTCGTCCCGCTTCGATAGCGAAGGGGGACGATCATGACCGACCTGGGATGGGCTTTCCAAGACGAGGGCGCGCGCCGCGCGTCGCGGCCGACGGATCCGCCGGCCGACGCCACGACCGCCGCGACGCTGCCGGTCGGCCCGGCCGGCATCCTGGGCGCGATCGAGACCCCGGGCGACGCGGACTGGTACCGCGTCGACCTGGTCGCGGGCGCGACCTATCGCGTTTCGCTGCGCGGCGCCGGCGGCGACGAGGCGCTCGGCGACGCGGTCATCCGCGGGGTAAGACGCGCCAACGCGATCCTGCCCTTCACCATCGAGCACGGCACCGACACGGCGACCGGCGCCACGATCCGCTTCGTGGCCGCCGCCAGCGGCACGCATCACATCGACGTGGCGGGCGCATTCGGGGATACGGGGCACTACGCGCTGTCGATCGAGCGCGTCGCGGTCGCCGACGCCGGCGCGGACCGCTTCACGCAGGCGACGGTTACGGTCGATGCCGCCCCCGTCGAAAGCGCCATCGACCGCGCCGGCGACGTCGACTGGCATCGCGTGGTCCTCGAGGCCGGCCGGACCTATCGCATCGAGGCGCTGGGTGCCGCCGGCGGCTGGGGTTCGCTGGGCGATCCGCGGATCCTGGCGGTCCACGACGCGCGCGGCACGGCGATCGCGGGTACCGGCGACGCGTCGAGCGGCCTGGGCACCGACGCGCGCATCGCCTTCGCGCCGCGCGAGAGCGGGACCTATTTCGTGGCCATCGACGACGGCCGCCGCCAGGACGTGCCGGGCAGCTACCGCGTATCCGTCCGCGACGACGCGCGCTGGGCCGACGTGCCGGCCGATGCCTCGACCCTCGCCGAGGCGCGGATCGGCGGCAGCGTCCTGGGGCGCATCGACGACGGCGACGACGTCGACTGGTTCCGTGCCGCGCTGCTGCCGGGACGCAGCTACCGGATCGAGCTCAAGCCGGCCTCCGGCGACGGGCCGCCACTGCCCGACCCGATGCTGCGCGGCGTCTTCGACGCGACCGGCCGCCTGATCCAGGGCACCGCGAACGACGACTACGGCGACGGGCCGGGCGCGCGCGCGACCTTCACCTCGCCCGGCGGCACGCTGTTCGTCGCGGCGGCGAGCGCGGACACGCGCGGCGGCACCTACCGCCTCGCCATCACCGACGTCACTCCCCCCGATCTCCCCGCCGACGCGACGACCACGGCGAGCATCGCGGCGAACGCGGTGCGCACCGGGCGCGTCGAGGTCGCGGGAGATCGCGACTGGTTCCGCGCCACGCTGAGCGCCGGTCAGACCTACGCGATCGCGCTGCAACGCGACCCGTCCAGCGTCCAGCCGCTCGAAAACCCGCTGCTCCACGGCCTGTTCGATGCCGATGGCCGGGCGATCGCCGGGACCGGAAACGACGACTGGGGGACCGGGTTCGACGCCCGGTTCACCTTTACGGCGCCGAAGAGCGGCACCTACTTCATCTCCGCCGGAGGGACCGGCCCGGGGATCGGCGACTACGTGCTGTCGCTTGCGCGCGTG
>JBIKXN010000172.1:0-7278 GCA_044355765.1 Alphaproteobacteria bacterium | reverse complement strand
CCGTCGAAGACGAGTTCGCGGGCATGGAAGGCGCGCAGCCCCGCGCGGTGCCCGATCGAGACGATCGCCGAAGCCTTGAGCCGCTCGTCGAGGAGCGCGTAGAGCCGGGCCTCGGCGTCGTCGTCGAGCGCCGCCGTCGCCTCGTCGAGGAACAGCCAGTCGGGCTTGAGCACCAGCGCGCGGGCGATCGCGACGCGCTGCTGCTCGCCGCCCGACAGGCGTTGCGCCCAATGCGCCGTCTCGCCGAGCGCCGGCACGAGGTGATCGAGGCCCACGTCGCGCAGCGCCGCCGCGAGTTCGTCCTCGCCGACGTCCGCGCCGCGATCGGGATAGCGCAGGGCCGCGGCCAGCGTGCCGATCGGCAGATAGGGACGCTGCGGCAGGAACAGGGGACGAGCCGTCTCGGGCACCTGGATGCGGCCTTCGCCGAAGGGCCAGATCCCGGCCATCGCCTTGAACAGCGTCGACTTGCCCGAGCCGGAGGCGCCGGTCACCAGCAGCCGCTCCCCCGGGCGGATCGCCAGATCGATGCCGCGCGCCAGGATCTGGCCGTCCGGAAGGCCGAGCGCGACGCGGTCGAGGACGATGCCGGGACCTGGACCGGGCTCCAGGGCGATGCCGTCGACACGGCGCCGCGCGCTGTCGATCGCGCGCTCGAAACCCGTCAGCCGCTCCACGACGGCGCGCCACTGGGCGATGTCGGCATAGGCGTCGACGAAGAAGCTGAGCGCGCCCTGTACCTGGCCGAAGGCGCCGGCGATCTGGGTGAGGCCGCCCAGCGAGATGGCGCCGGAGAAATAGCGCGGCGCGGCGACCACCAGCGGAAAGATGCTGGCGGCGAGGCTGTAGAACGTCGAGACCGCGAAGATGTCCTTCTGCACCGACATCAGCTGGCGCCAGTTGCGCACCACCGCGGCGAAGGCGGCGAGGAAACCGCGGCGCTCGTCGGCCTCGCCGCGATAGAGCGCGACGGCCTCGGTGTTCTCGCGGAACCGCGCCAGTCCGAAGCGGAAATCCGCCTCGAAACGCTGCTGCTCGAAGGTGAGGCCGACCAGACGCCGGCCGATGAGATGGGTGACCCAGGTGCCCAAGATCGCGTAGGCCAGCGCGATCAGGACCATGTACCCGGGCACCTCGACGCCGGCGACCACCAGGCTGCCGGACAGCTGCCAGAGGATCAGCACGAAGGACAGCAGCGTCACCACCTGCTGCAGCAGGTCGAGCGTCAGCCGCAGCGTGACGTCGACGAAGAGCTTGAGGTCCTCGGCGATGCGCTGGTCGGGATTGTCGGTGCCGCGATCGAGCAGTTGAATGCGGTAATAGGCGCGCGCGTCGAGCCAGCGGCCCAGGAAGCGCTCGGTCAGCCAGCCGCGCCAGCGTATGCGCAGCCACATCCCGAAATAGAGCCGCATCAGCCCGAACAGGACATAGACCAGGACGATCGCGCCCCAGTCCCAGAGCAGGCGCCAGAACGCCGCCTCGTCGCGGTCCTGCAGCGCGTTGAAGAAATCCCCGTTCCAGGCGTTGAGCCGGACGTTGAGATAGACCAGGAACAGGCTGATCGACACGATAGCGATCAGCAGCGCGAGGCCGGGCCCGCGGTCTTCCGACACCCAGTAGGGCCGGGTCAGCGCCCAGAGATCGCGCAGGAAAGGCCGCAGCTTGCGCATGCGTCAGGTCTTTCGGCCCCGCGCGACGCGCTCAGAAATCGACGCAGCGGCCGTCGCGTTCCCAGTCGCCGTAGCGGGTCGGCTCGGGCCCCTTGGGTCCGCCGATCTCGCCGCCGCGCGCGGGGACGGGACCGGGCGCCGCGCCGCGCGCGCCGTCCCCCGCCGGCCGCGGCGCGACGGGGCTCGGGACAGCGGACGGGGCAGCGGGACGGGCGACCTGGGACATAGCGGCGACTTAAGCCCGCCCGATGCGTTCGGCAAGGCTTGATTCGGCTGGCCAGTCCGGCCACATCGTGGCCGTCGGGGCCGGCGCGTCCGCGCCCCCGTTCCGGAGACCAGGATGAACTACGCACGCACCGCCTTGCTGATGGCCGCGATGACCGGCCTGTTCCTCGCGCTCGGCTGGGCGATCGGGGGGCAGCAGGGCATGGCCCTGGCGCTGGTCGTCGCGATGGGCATGAACGTCTTTTCGTACTGGTTCTCGGACCGGCTGGTGCTGCGCATGTATGGCGCGCGCGAGATCGGCGAGGCCGACGCGCCGCAACTCTTCCGCATGGTGCGCGAGCTTGCGGCGCGCGCGCAGATGCCGATGCCGCGCGTCTACATCATGGACGACGACCAGCCCAACGCCTTCGCCACCGGCCGCAATCCCGAAAACGCGGCGGTGGCCGCCACCACAGGCCTGCTGCGCATGCTCGACGCGCGCGAGGTGGCGGGCGTGATGGCGCATGAGCTCGCCCATGTGAAGAACCGCGATTCGCTGATCATGACCGTGACCGCCACGCTTGCCGGGGCGATCGGCATGCTCGCCAATTTCGGCATGATGTTCGGCGCCAGCGCGCGCGACAGCGAGGGCCGGCCCAATCCGCTCGGCGCGGTGATCGGCATCGCCGCGGCGATCCTGGCGCCGCTGGTCGCCGCGCTGGTGCAGATGGCGATCAGCCGCAGCCGCGAATACGAGGCCGATCGCGTCGGCGCCGAGATCTGCGGCGATCCCACGGCGCTCGCCTCCGCGCTCGACAAGATCAGCCGCGGCGCCCAGGCGATCCACAACCACCGCGCGGAGGCCAATCCGGCGAGCGCGCATCTGTTCATCGTCAACCCGCTGGCGGGCGGCACGCGCGACAGCCTGTTCTCGACCCATCCCGCCACCGGCAACCGCATCGCGCGGCTGCTCGAGATGGCGCGGCGCTTCGGCATGGCACCCGCCGCACGCCCGGCGCCGGCTGCGGCTCCGGCCGCCGGCCAGCGCGGCCCATGGGGCAGCGGCGGCGCTGGTGGCGCGCGCGGCCCGTGGGGCGGCGGCCAGCGACGCCGCGGGCCCTGGGGTTGACCTCCGGCACCGGACCGGCGGGTTTCCCGGCGCGCCAGGCGGCACACGACATGCTGGGCGCGGTGCTGCGGCATCGCGCGACGCTCGACGAGGCGAGCGAACGCTGCGCGCTTCTCTCCACGCTGCCGGCGCGCGACCGCGCCTTCGCGCGGCTGATCGTCGCCACCACGCTGCGCCGTCTGGGCCAGATCGACGCCGTGCTGGCGAGGTTGATGGCGCGCGAATTGCCGCCGCGCGCGGCGGCGGCGCGCGACGCACTGCGCATCGGCGCAGCGCAGCTGCTTTTCCTCGCCAGCCCGCCCCATGCCGCGGTCGGCACCGCGGTGGCGTTGGTCGCCGGCCGGCTCGCGGTCTATCGCGGCGTCGTCAACGCCGTGCTGCGCCGCGTCGCCGCCGAGGGCGAAGCGCTGCTGCGCGACACCGATCCGCTCGACAACCTGCCAGCCTGGCTGCGCGAATCCTGGACGACCGCGCATGGCGCGCCGGCGGCCCGCGCGATCGCCGCGGCGATCGCCGCCGACCCGCCGCTCGACCTCTCGACCCGCGCCGGCGAGGAGGCGGCATGGGCCGAGCGGCTGTCCGCCACGCTGCTGGCGACCGGGTCGCTGCGTCGAGTCGGCGGCGGCGCGCCCGCCGACCTGCCGGGATATGCCGAGGGCGCGTGGTGGGTGCAGGACGCCGCGGCGACGCTGCCGGCGCGGCTGCTGGGCGACATGCGCGGCCGGACGGTGATCGATCTTTGCGCCGCGCCAGGCGGCAAGACCGCCCAGTTGGCCGCCGCGGGCGCGCAGGTCGTCGCGGTCGAACGCAGCGCGCCGCGCATGGAGCGGCTCAGGGAAAACCTCGCGCGGCTGCGACTGACCGCCGACACGGTCCTCGCCGATGCCGCGACGTGGCGGCCCGCCGCCCCTGCCCCTGGCGTCCTGCTCGATGCGCCATGCTCGGCGACCGGCACCGCGCGCCGCAACCCGGACATGCCCCATCTGCGCCGACCCGAGGATGTCGTGCGCGCAGTGGCGGCGCAGGCGCGGCTGCTCGACGCGGCCGCCGAGATGACGGCGCCCGGCGGTACCCTGGTCTATTGCGTGTGCTCGCTCCAGCCCGAGGAAGGCCCGGACCAGATCGCGGCCTTTCTGGGCCGGCGCGGCGACTTCGCGCGCCAGCCCGTCGCCGCCGCGGAAATCGGCGGTCTCGCGGACTGCATCGACGCCGCCGGCGACCTGCGCACCCTGCCCTGCCATCTGGCCGAGGCCGGCGGCATGGACGGGTTCCACGCCGCCCGGCTGGTGCGCCAGGGGTGATGCGCGCGGCGCGCGGTAGGGCTAGGTTGGCGGCAAGATGAAGCGCCGCCGCCTCCTCGCGCTGCTGAGCCTCGCCCCGCCCGGCCTGTCCGGATGCGGGTTCGAGCCGCTCTATGGCCGCCAGGCCGACACGCCGATCACCGACGCCTTCGCGCGCATCCGGATCCAGCCGATCGCCAACCGCTCGGGGCAGATCCTGCGCAACCATCTCTACGACCGGCTGCAGCCGCGCGGCGAGATCGGTCCGATCGCCTACACGCTGTCGGTCCGGCTCGACGAGCCGCTGCCGCAGGATCTCGGCATCACGCGCACGGACACGGTGGTGCGGTTCAGCTATTCGGCCACCGCCGATGCCCGTCTGGTCGACGCCGCCGGCCGCGAGGTGTGGCGCGGGCGCTCGACCAGTTCCACCAATTACGAGGTCTCCGCTTCGCAATTCGCCACCCTGGCGGGGCAGAACAACGCGCGCGAGCGGGTGCTGGAAGAGATCGCCAACGACATCAAGGCGCAGCTGGCCGCCGTCCTGCGCGCCCGCCCGCCCGCGCCGGGCTGAAGCGCGGCGCAGCCGCTACTGTACGCGCAGCCGGGTGTCGCCCAGATTGCGCAGCGACACGCGCACCACCACCGCCGTATCCGGCGGGTTGTCGCGGTTGCCGATCAGCCGACGCTGGAAATCGATCCCGAACAGGAAGCACTCGTCCTCGTAGATCAGCGCGGAGTTGAAGCGCAGCAGGCCGGAATCCTCGCCGACCGCTCGCGTCTCGCGCACGATGATGCGCCAGTTCTCGTCGAGCATCGCCGACACGCGCGTCGACATCTGCTCCAGGTCGCGCGACAGGCTGGGCTGGCTGGCGCGATCGATGAAGACGTAGGACAGGCCCAGATTCAAAGCCTCGGGCCCGAGCGTCAGGCCCGCGGCATTGCGCGCCGACGCCAGGTCTTCGCGATAGGCCTGGAACCGCCAGGTCGCCGACACCCATTCATGCGGCGCCACCAGCATGCGGCCGACGAGGTTGGAGGCGTTGTCGGACAGCCCGCTCTCGAAGGCGAGCGATTCCTCGCCCTGGAACCGGTAGCTCTGGCCGAGAAAGGCGGAGAACCGCGCCCCGCCGTCCAGCCGCGTGTCGGTGTTGACGCCATAGGTGACGCGCTGGCCGCCCTCGAGCCGGTCGAAGCCCGTGTAACGGTTGCGGCGAAAGAGATTGGTGTCGTCGAGGTCGATCGAGCGCGAATCCTCGTTGGGAAAACGCTCCTGGCCGCCGAGCTTCGGTCCAGCCACGAAGGACAGGATCGGCTCCACCACGGTACGGCTGCCGGCATCGGCGCGCACGAAAGGATAGCGCCAGCCGAGCGAGACCTGCGGGAAGACGCGCGCGCTGAACCCTTCGGTCGAGGGCCGGAAACCGTCGTCGAACTGCCCGCGCTGGCCGACATGGAAGATGTCGCCCTGGAGGCTGGCGCCCAGGGTCCAGACCTCGCCCGTCGAGGCGGTATAGGGCAGCGTGTAGCCCAGAATGCCGGCTGTCCGCTCCGAGCGCGTGCCCTCGCTGCGATAGATGCCGTAGCTGTAGGACCGGAAATCCAGGTAGCCGCCGCGCCGGTCGCTCTCGCCGACCCAGTGGTAGTCGAGTTGCGGCAGCACGACCGGGGAGACGCGCGGATTGTCTTCGGGCCGCAGGCCCTGGAACGAGAAGGCCTGCGCGGCGCCATAGGAGCGGCCGTCGAAACCCTCGACGAAGGCGCGCGAGGTCAGCGTGTTGCGGTCGATGAAGCTGAACCGGTCGAACAGCTTGTAGCGCAGCAGGTAGTTGTCCTGGCTGGCGCGCGCGATGTCGAAGCCCCAGCGCCAGGTCTCGTCGATGTCGAAGCGGCCGCTGCCGGCGATGTGGCTGCGCGGCGTCGTGCGGCCGGTACGCCGGTTGTTGTCGTCGTAGACGTTCGCGCTGGTCACCGAGGCGTTGAGCACCAGGGCGCCGTCGCGCAGTCGCTGCCGGTACTCGCCGGCGAGCACGGGGTTCTCGCGGGTGAAGACGATCGGCTCGACCGTGACGTCGGCGGATGGGCCGAGCACGAGGAAATACGGGGTGGCGACGAATTGTCCGAGCACGCTGGAAGTTCCCGGCGACGGCGCCAGGAAACCGCTCTGCCGCTTCACCGTGCCGTCGCCATGCGAGAGATAGGGCGTGTAGAGGACCGGTACGCCGGCGACCTCCAGCCACGCGTCGCGATAGGCGATGGTCGCCTTGGCCTGGTCGTGGGTGGCGCTCGCGGCCCTGACCTGCCACAGCGGCGGGCGGGACGGGTCGTCGCGGCACAGCGCGCAGGGGCTGTAGACGACCTTGCGCAGCGTCGTCGTGTTGGCGTCGCTGCGCTGGCCGCTCGCCGCGGCCATGCGCGACCAGTCGATCAGCAGCGCGCGGAAATCGCGGATCACGCCCGCCGCCAGATCCTCGGTGAGTTCGACCTCGTCGGCGAAGACGACATCGCCGCTCGTCTCGGTCAGCGAGACATTGCCCTTCGCCGTGACCACGCCGCGCCGCCGGTCGAAGGCGAGCGTGTCGGCGCGCAGCGTGCGACCGGACTGCACGATCTCGACATTGCCGCGCGCGGTGACGACGTCCCTGTCGCGGTCATGCTCGATCTCGTCGGCGGCGATCACCGCCGGCGCGTCGATGCCGTCGCCCGATGCAGGCGGCGGGGCAGGCGGCGGGGCGGGCGGCGGGGCCGGCGGCACGCTGGCCGCGCCTGCGCCGAGCGCGAGCGTCAGCACGCACGCGGCCGCCGTCCGGCCGAGCGCGCGGAGCAGGGTGTGGATCGCCGATCCCATACCCCGGAGTATAGGCGGGACACGCGCCCCCGTCGCCCGGGGATCGGCCATGCGCGGCGGGCTTGCCTGTGGACATGTGGAAAACATCGCGCCCCGTCACCGAGGCGTGCCGCCCCCGCCGTTCCCCGCGGCGGCGCGGACGGGGAC
>JBIKXN010000171.1:0-7281 GCA_044355765.1 Alphaproteobacteria bacterium | reverse complement strand
TGCTGATCATCCTTACCGTCATGCTGATCGACCTGGCGACGGAGCGGGTCCGGCATGCCTTGCTCGGCTGGGGGCGCGTGCCGTGAACGCCGACCGGATCGACCTGGACGGGCTTCGCCTGCGGCATCCTGCTGCCTTCCGCAGCCCGTTGGCGCGCCACCGTCTGGCCCTGCTGGCCGCGGCCTGCCTGGCCGTCGTCGCGATCGCTGGTTTCTGGGCGCTGGGGGTTCCCTTCGACCGGTTCGTGAGGGGCATCGGCAGGCTGGGAACATTCGTCGGGCATATGCTACCGCCATCGACCGGCAGCTGGAGCAAGTTCCTGGTCTATCTCCACGCGCTGGTCGAGACGGTCGCGATCGCGCTGCTCGGCACGCTCGCCGCCGCGGTGCTCGCGTTTCCCCTCGGACTGCTCGCCGCGCGCAACATCGTGCCGCAGGCGGTCATCCATTTCCTGTCGCGCCGCTTCCTCGACAGCGTGCGGGGCGTCGACGAACTGATCTGGGCGCTGGTCTGGATCAACGTCGTCGGCCTTGGCCCGTTCGCCGGCGCGCTGGCGATCGCGACCTCGGGGTTCGGGGCGTTCGGGAAGCTGTTCTCCGAAGCCTTCGAGGCGGCGAGCCGCGGTCCGGTCGAGGGCGTCATCGCCGCGGGCGGGACCGCCGGGCATGGGGTGCGCTACGGGCTCGTGCCCGAGGTGCTGCCCGTTCTGCTGAGCCAGATCCTGTATTACTTCGAGTCGAACACGCGCTCGGCGACCATCATCGGGATCGTCGGGGCCGGGGGGATCGGCCTCCACCTGTCCGAACAGATACGCATGATAGAGTATCAGCAGGTCTGCGCGCTGATCCTGATGATCCTGGTGACCGTCGCCGCGATCGACGCCTTGTCGGCGCGCCTTCGCCACGCGATCGCCGCGCCGCGGCCGCGGTGACGTCGGCGGTTTACGGGGGCTACGGCGACGGCCGCGCCAGCAGGTCGAACTCGACGGCGACTTCGGCGGCGACGATCTGCAAACCCGACCAGCGGCCGCGTCCGACGCCGAAGGCCGTGCGGATCAGCGTCGCGCCGCCCTGGGCGCGGGTGCCGCCGGGCGTCTCGCTCAGGGTGAAACGCAGCAGGACGGGGCGACGCTGGTCGCGCAATGCCAGCGTGCCGGCGGCCTCGTATTGGCCGTCGCCAAGCTCGCGGAAGCCTTGCGCGGCGAATACCGCGCGCGGGAAGACGCTGGCGTCCAGCCATTCCTCGCCCAGCATCGCCGCGTCGCGGCGGGACTCGCCCGTGCTGGCCGAGGCGATGTCGACCTCGACGTCGATCCGCGCCTCCTGCGGGCGCGACGGATCGAAGACGATGCGCGCCGACCAGCGCGCGAAGCGACCCTGGAACCGGTTGCCCGTTTCGGTGCCCGCGAAGCCCAGCGTCGAGCGTTCGCGATCGACGATCCACTCCCGCGCCGGCGCGGCCGACGGGCCGAGGATCACCGCCAAGGCCATGGCGAAAGGCAGCATCCGGCGCAGCGTGGCGTCGCCGCGCACGGCGTGATGATGCAGCGCCGCCGCGGCATGGAGCGCGGCGAGACCTAGCAGCGCATAAGCGAGCGTCGTATGCGCGATCGCCAGCAGCGGTTCCAGGCTCGCCTTCGCGGCCGGCGCGAGACCAGGCAGGAACGGCAAGGCGGGCCATTCGAACCCGCCGGGCAACGTGATGGGTATCTGAAACCTGCTGGCCGAGGTCAGCGCCCATCCGGCCAGCGGCACGGCCAGGGTCAGCGCGAATAGCCCCGTATGGGCCGCGTTCGCGAGGCGCGTTCGCCAGGACGGGGCGGCCAGGGGCGGCAGCGGCGGAACGCGCAGGCGCCAGGCAAGGCGCAGGACCGACAGCAGCAGCACCGCGATCCCGGCGCTCTTGTGGACCTGGTAGAGCAGGAACTGCGCCTCGCTGCCCGGCGCCAGCCGCGTCATCGTCATGCCGGTCGCGGCGAGCGCGACGACGAGCGCCGCCGCGGCCCAGTGAAACACGATGATGGAGCGCGGATGGCGGTGAACCGGGTCCACGCGAATTGGTTCCGTCGAGATCATCGCCTGCCACCCTAGCGATGTTCCGCGAAACACGGACGTCACTTCGATGTCGGCAAAGTGTCATGTCGCTTCGGTATCCCCGGCGGTAATCCGGCGCGATGCCGCCGGGCCCAACCCCATTCCCGGAGGCCCATGAACATGAGCCAGTACGAGGCTGACTATCCCGACCACACCAAGACTCCCGGCTACAGCCATGGCGACGAGCCGCCCTGCAACACATCCGCCAATCCGACCCTCTACGATGTGATCGACGCGCGCAGCTCGCGCCGCGGGATCCTGGTCGGCGGTCTGGCGGCGGCGGTCGGTGGCGCGTTCGGCGCCGGCGTGGCGCGCACGGCCCAGGCACAGGCGAGGCCGCTGCTCGGCTTCAAGGCGATCCCCGTCTCCGAAGCCGACAGCGTCGTCGTGCCGGAAGGATACAAGGTCCAGGTCCTCGCCCCCTGGGGCACCCCGATCTCCGGTTCCATGCCGGCGTTCCGCGATGGCGCGAACACGGGCGCCGAGCAGGGGATGCAGATCGGCATGCATCATGACGGGATCCACTTCTTCCCGATCAACGGCTCGTCGACCGACGGCCTTCTGGCCATGAACCATGAATATGTCGAGGCACGCTTCCTGCACGCGGCCTGGCGCGGGCGCGAGATGCGCGAGAGCTCGGTGCGGATCGAGAACGATCGTCGCGACAGCGACGAAGTCCTCAAGGAGATCAACGCCCACGGCGTGTCGGTCGTCCGCGTCCAGCGCGGCGCCGACGGCAACTGGGCCGTCATGGCCGATCCGCGCAACCGCCGGATCACCGCCGCGACGCCGATGAACTTCTCGGGCCCGGTCCGCGGCAGCAAGCATGTGGTGACCAAGTACAGCCCGGATGGAACCCGTACGCGCGGCACGATCAACAACTGCGCGCACGGCGTCACGCCCTGGAACACCTACATGACGGCCGAGGAGAACTGGGCCGGCTATTTCCGCAACACCGACCGCCAGGACCAGAAGCCCAACCACCCGCGCGAGCACGCCCGCTACGGCGTCGCCACCGAGCGTTCGCGCTATGCCTGGGAACTGGCGGCCTCCGGCGCCGAGGAGTTCCAGCGCTTCGACGCCTCCACCCGCGGCGCCAGCCCGGCCGAGGACTATCGCAACGAGCCGAACGGCTTCGGCTGGATGGTCGAGATCGATCCCTTCGATCCGGGCAGCGTGCCGGTCAAGCGCACGCATCTCGGCCGCTTCGCGCATGAGGGCGTCGTGTTCGCGCCCGCGATCGCCGGCAAGCCGGTGGTCTGCTATTCCGGCGACGATGCGCGCTTCGAGTATGTCTACAAGTTCGTCTCCGCGAAGCCCTATGATCCGGCGACGGCCAGCGGCGCGCTGCTCGACGAAGGCACCCTCTACGCGGCGAAGTTCAATGCCGACGGCACCGGCGAGTGGCTGGCGCTGGCGCCCGGCCATAACGGCCTGACCCCGGCGAACGGCTTCGCCGATCTGGCCGACATCCTGGTCAACACCCGCCTCGCCGCCGACCGCGCGGGCGCCACCAAGCTCGACCGTCCGGAATGGGGCACGGTCGATCCGAAGACCGGCGAGGTCTATTTCGCGCTCACCAACAACACCTCGCGCATCGAGGCGCAGGTCGATCCGGTGAACCCGCGCGCCCGCAACCAGTTCGGCCAGATCGTGCGCTGGACCGAGTCGCGCGGCGAGCATGCCGCGACGACGTTCCGCTGGGACCTGTTCGTGGTCGCCGGGGACGTCGGCACCAGCCGCGGCGTCAATGGCCGGGCGCTCAACGCCGACAGCATCTTCGCCTGCCCCGACGGGCTGTGGTTCGATGCCGATGGTCGGCTCTGGATCCAGACCGACATGGGCGAGAGCGAGATGAACCGCGGCGACCTCAAGCCGATGGGCAACAACCAGATGCTGGCCGCCGACCCGCGGACCGGCGAGATCCGGCGCTTCCTGACCGGGCCGAAGGGTCAGGAGATCACCGGCGTCATCACCACGCCGGACGGCCGCACGATGTTCGTGAACGTGCAGCATCCCGGCGCGACGACGGCGCATACCGACTTCGCGGCCGGCAAATACGTGTCGAACTGGCCCGATGGCGGCAACGCTGTCCCGCGCTCCGCCACGCTGGTCATCACCCGCGTCGATGGCGGCGTGATCGGCGCCTGATCGGACGCTTCGACGAAGCATGGGGCGGCGCCGCGAGGCGCCGCCCTTTCCTTTTGCCGCGGGCGCGGGCGGCTCAGCCGGCGGCGACGAAACGCCCGGCGTCGAGCGTCCGCTCGCCGTCCCAGCGATACGCGACCAGCGGGCCGTCCTTGCCCGCGGAATAGTCGAGACAGGCGACGAGCGGCGTCTGCGGTGCCGGCGTACCGGTCAGCCAGTAATGACCGACGAAGACCGGCGCGCCCGTGACCGGCGGCGGCGCGAAATCCGCGGGCACCGGCAGGTCGGGAACGCGATGATCCTGCGCCGCGCCGACCAGGGCGATGTCGCGAAAGCTGCGCGCATCGCCCAGCCACCAGCGGGTGCGCACATGGCGGCGCTCGACGCCACCATGGTCGACGAAGGAGTGGCCGGCCGGCAATGGGATCTCCAACCCCTTGGTCAGGCCTTCCATCGCGTCCCATTCCGCGCTGCCTTTGGCATAGGCGGCCTGCAGGAATTGGTCGTCCATCGGCTGGCCCGGCGCGATCCGGTCCCAGACCAGCTCGACATGGGGATTGTGCCACCACGCGTGGACGGCCCGGATGGCGCCGAGATCGAGCGCGGGCGGCAGCGTCCGGAACCAGGCGACCAGTTCGCGGTGCAGCGCCGACCCCTCGCCGACCTGGCGCAGGAATTCGGCGTGCTGGCCGGTGTTCTTGGCGCTGTGCCGCCGCAGGAACTGTCCAGGCGTGCCGTCGCGCGGCGTGACGTAGCCGATCGCGTTGAATTCGTGGTTGCCCATCACCGCCCGGGCATGGCCTCCATCGATCATCGCGCGCACGATCCGGGTCACCGCGACCTGTTCGGTGCCACGATCGATGAAGTCGCCCAGGAACACGGCCTGCCGGCCATGCGGCGGCACGAAGCCCGCCCCCTTGCGTACATAGCCGAGCCGCAGCAGCAGCGCCTCCAGCTTCGCGGCATGGCCGTGGATGTCGCCGATCACGTCGTAGCCCAAATCGTCCTCCTTGTTAGTAGCATAATACTACGAAGTGAGGATTGCATAGTTCGTTGTGCCGTGCAACTAATAACCCGCCATGAACGCCACCCCGTCCCGGCCGCGCCACGAGATGCCGTTCACCCGGCTGGAGATCGCCGTCCTGGGCGTGGTCGAGGGCGAGCTCAGCGTTTTGCTGGCGCGCCGCGCCGCGCCGCCGTATGCGGGACGATGGGCGCTGCCGGGCGGGGCGCTGCGCATCGATCTGGACGCCTCGCTCGACGCGGCGGCGCTGCGCGTGATGCGCGAGCGGCTGGGGCTCGACCTGCCCTTCCTGCGCCAGCTCTGCGCCGCGGGCGGCCCGACGCGCGATCCGCGCGCGCCCTGGGCGCTGAGCGTCGTCTATCGCGCGCTGGTCCAGCCCGATCGCATCGCCCCGGCGGCGGGCAAGCGCGTCGAGGCGCTGGACTGGCGCCCGGTAGATCAGGCGATGGCCGACCGCGCGCTCGCCTTCGACCATGCCGGAATGGTGGCGCGGGCCGTTGCGGCGACGCGCGCGGAGGTCGACGCGCTGGATCTGCCCGCGGCTCTTCTGCCGGAGAGCTTCACGCTGGGCGAACTGCAGGCGCTGTGCGAGCGCCTGCTCGGCCGCCGCCTGGACAAGTCGTCCTTCCGCCGCCGCATCGCGGAACGCGATCTCGTCGCGCCGGCCGCAGGCCAGATGCGCACCGGCGCCAACCGTCCGGCGCAGGTCTACCGGCTCGCGCGCAGCGACGCCTGACCGCGCTCCGGTTCAGCTGCCGATCTCGCCGCCGTCGGTCTTCGTGATCGCCACCACCGATGGCCGCGGCGGTATGTCGGGCTTGAAGTCGGGCCAGCGCGTGGCCGGATTCTCGAAACTGGCCTTGTCGCCTTCCCCGGGGTGCTGCACCGAGACGAAGACCGTCCTGCCGTCGGGCGTGAAGGCTGGCCCGGTCATCTCCGCGCCGGCCGGGGTGCGGAAGAAATGCTTCGACAGGGCGCGCCCGGGCCCGCGCGTGTCGGCGCCGTAGAGACCATCGGCCATGTCGTTGCCGAAATTGTCCATGCCGTCGGTCGTGATCCAGGCGCGGCCCTTGGGATCGAAGGTGATGTTGTCAGGCGCCTGGAACCAGCCGTCGTCGGACGTGGCGGGATGATACTGCGCCGCCGCCTGCGGATCCCTAGGATTGCCGGCGACGATGAAGAAGCCCCAGCGGCATGTCGCAGCCGCGTGGTCGTAGCCCTCGCCCTTGACCGGGGGCGGCACGATCTCGACGATCTGGCCCCATTTGTTGCCAGGACGATGGTTCGCGGCGTTGACGCGCTCGCGGGCATTGGCGTCGCCGGTCGGCTTTCGCCGGTCGTTATAGGTCAGCACGACATAGATGCGGCCGGTCTTCGGATCGACCGCCACGCCTTCGGGGCGGTCCATCGGCGTGGCGCCGACCAGATCCGCGGCGCGGCGCGTCTCGATGCAGATATCGGCCTGGCTGGCGAAGCCGTTGGCCGCCGTCAGCGGCCCCTCGCCATGGACCAGCGGCAGCCAGTTCATGGTCCCGTCGTCGTTGAATTTAGCGACGTAGAGCGTGCCATCGTCGAGCAGGTTCATGTTGGGCGCGCGCTTCGCCGGATCGAACCTGCCCTTGGTCACGAACTTGTAGACATACTCGAAACGCTCGTCGTCGCCGGAATAGAGCGCGATCCGCCCGTCATGCGAGATCGCGGTCATTGCGCCTTCGTGCTTGAAACGCCCGATCGAGGTCCGCTTCACCGGCGTAGATTTCGGGTCGTAGGGATCGTATTCCACGACCCAGCCGAAGCGATTGGGCTCGTTGGGCTCCTTGTCCATGTCGAAGCGCGCGTCATGGGCACCCCAGGGCGCGTTGCGGAAGGCCTGCACGCCGTAACGCGCGTAGTTGCGCGCCTCGGCGGTCCGGTTCCGATCGCCGCGAAAATAGCCGTTGAAGTTCTCCTCGCCCGACAGGACCGTGCCCCAGGGCGTGAAACCGCCGGCGCAGTTGTTGAGCGTGCCGATCACGC
>JBIKXN010000170.1:0-7328 GCA_044355765.1 Alphaproteobacteria bacterium | reverse complement strand
CGCGCTCATCCGCGCAGCAATTCGTTGATCGAGGTCTTGGAGCGGGTCTTCGCGTCGACGCGCTTGACGATGACGGCGCAATACGTGCTCGGCCCGGGGGACCCGTCGGCAAGCGGCTTGCCCGGCATCGCGCCGGGCACGACGACCGAGTAGGCGGGCACGCGGCCCATGAAAACCTCGCCGCTGTGCCGGTCGACGATGCGGGTCGAGGCGCCGATATAGACGCCCATCGACAGCACCGCTCCGGTCTCGACGACGACGCCCTCCGCGACCTCGCTGCGCGCGCCGATGAAGCAGTCGTCCTCGATGCGGACCGGGTCGGCCTGCAACGGTTCGAGCACGCCGCCGATGCCGGCGCCGCCAGAGATGTGGCAGTTCTTCCCGATCTGCGCGCACGAGCCGACCGTGGCCCAGGTGTCGATCATCGTCCCGGAATCGACATAGGCGCCCAGATTGACGAAGGAGGGCATCAGCACGACCCCCGGGGCGATATAGGCCGAGCGGCGGACCACGCAGCCGGGAACGGCGCGGAACCCTGCCGCCTTGAAGCGATTGGCGCCCCAGCCGGCGAATTTGGACGGCACCTTATCGTACCAGGATGCCCCGCCCGGCCCGCCCTCGACCGGGACCATGTCGTTCAGGCGGAACGAGAGCAGCACGGCCTTCTTGAGCCATTGGTTGACGACCCAGCCCTCGGTGCCCTTCTCGGCGACGCGCGCGCGGCCTGCATCGAGCGCCTCGAGTGCGGCGTCCACGGCGGTGCGGACCAGGCCGGTCGTGCCGGCGTCGATCCGTGCGCGGTCTTCCCAGGCCTGTTCGATGGTCGGCTGGAGGTCGCGAATATCCATGGCGAGGCTTCCCGTGCGTTCGGTGGAGGCGGAAGATGGTCGGCAAACCGTCGCCGAGTCAACGCGTTCACGCGTCCAGTTGCCCGGCCATCGCCATGATTTAATTCTTTCTTAACCGGTTTTCGTCGAGCTTTACGCTTTGTTATGAGATCCAGCGAATCCGAAACCCGCCGCACGCTCCGATGAGCAACAAGAACCGCCGCTCCCAAACCGTGCAGCGCGCCCCTCTGGCGGGCGCGCCGGACCGGTATACGGAGTTGTGCGGGCGATATCCCGGTCCGGCCGCCTTCATCGACATGACCGGGCGCGTGCTGGATATGAACGACGAGGCCGCGCCGCTGCTCGCCATGCTCGATTCCCTGCCGGGCGGCCTGCGCGGCCTGGCGACCGCGATCGGGACGTTCCCGCGTTTCGACGTGATGGAGACGACGACCGGACAGGCGAAGCGTTTCGAGGTCGCGCTGGTGCCGCTGACGACGGGGGTGCTGTTCCTGGCGCGCGACCGGGCGCTGAGCGACAACCTGAACGCCGCGCTGGTGGAGTCGCGCAAGCGCTACAAGGATCTCGTCGACATCTCGAGCGACTTCGCCTGGGAGGTCGATGCCGAGGGCCGTTTCGTCTTCGTCTCGCCGCGCGGCGCGCTCGGCTATACCGTGCGCGACCTGATCGGGCGCGCGGCGACCGCGATACTGCCCCTCGCCGACGCCGAACCCGGGGACGCCGCGGCAATGGCGTCGCCCTTCGTCGCGCGCGGGCGTCTCGACGATGCGCGGTTCTGGCTGCGGCGCGCGGACGGCGAACCGGCGCTGGTCACGATCGCGGCCCAGCCCCTGCTCGATTCCGAGGGAAGGTGGTGCGGCGCGCGCGGCGTGGTGCGCGACGTCACTCCGGCCAACGAGCGCGAGATCGAACTGGCCGAGAACGAGACGCGCGACCGCCTGCTTGCCCATGTGCTGCGCGCCCTTGTCGATGCCGAAGACACGGATGCGGGCCTCGCCGCGGCGCTGCGTTCCTGCGTGCACGCTCTCGGCGCCGCGGGCGGCGCGCTGTGGCGCCGCAGCGCCGCCGGCATGTCTGTCGCTGCCTCCACCGGGACGCCTGTCCCGGACGGAATGTCGACCCGGCCTATCGAGGATCACGACTTCGGCGCCGACGCAGTGCCGCGGTCCGAAGACGACGGCATGGTCCTTCGCCGCGCGACAGCGTTCCGTCATCGCGTCAACGGGATGATCGCGCTGTGGCGCGATCCTGCGGAGCCGCGCTGGTCCGAGCGGGACGCCCAGATCTTCGGACGGCTTGCCACGCAGTTCGGCCTGTCGCTGGCGCAATTGGACGGTCAGCAGGAACTGGAGCGCCAGGCGCGCACGGATCCGCTGACCGGGCTGCTCAACCGGCGCGCCTTCCTCGAGGAGATACGCGTCCGGCTCGGCGTCGTCCAGCGGACCGCGCGGCCGGCCGCGCTGGTCTACATCGATGTCGACAATTTCAAGCCCGTGAACGATGTTCATGGACACGCCGTCGGCGACGCGGTGCTGCGGCGCATAGCCGAGCGCATCCGTCGTAGCGTGCGGGCGAGCGACGTGGTCGCGCGGCTCGGGGGAGACGAGTTCGCGATCTGGCTCGACGAAGCCGACGCCGAGGGGGCGCGGATGAAAGGGCGCGAATTGGTGCAGATCCAGACCGGCCTGACCGAGTTCTCGGGGCTTCCCGACCGGCCGCTCGGCTTTTCGATAGGTATCGCGATCGTCGATCCGCGCAAGACGGACGGCGTCGACGAACTGATCGAGCGCGCCGACCGTCAGATGTACCTCGCCAAGTTCTCGGGCAAGGGCAGGGTGTCCGTGGAAGAAGTGCGGGAGCAGCCGTGAGCGCCGACGACGACAAGCGCGACGCCCGGTCCGCGAACGTGGAGGACCGGCTGCGTGTCGCCCGGCATCCGAACGTCGCGCCCGAACTGCTCTATTTTCTCGCCGCCGACGCCTCGGCAGATGTGCGCCGCGAGGTCGCCAACAACCCGTCGACGCCATGGCAGGCCGACGCGATCCTGGCCGAGGACAAGGACGACATCGTCCGTGGCGACCTCGGCAAGAAGCTCGCGACCCTGCTGCCGGGACTGTCCGAGGAGGCGCGCGACAAGGTCCGCGCGCGGATCATCGAACTGATCGAGGTGCTGGCGCGCGACGAGGCCGAGCGCGTGCGCGCCGCGCTGTCGGAAGCGATCAAGCGCCTCGATTGCGTTCCTCCGTCGATCGTCAAGGTCCTGGCGTCCGACATGGTGATCATCGTCGCCGAGCCGGTGCTGCGTTTCTCGCCGCTGCTGCACGAGCAGGATCTGCTCGAGATCATCGCCGGTCGGCACGCGCTCGGCGCGCTCAACGCGGTCGCCGCACGCCAGGGCGTGACGCCGAAGGTGTCCGACGCCATCGGGCGCGCCGACGACGCCGCCGCGGTCGCGACGCTGCTGGGCAATCCAAGCGCGCAGATCCGCGAGGACACGCTCGACGCCATCGTCGACCGTGCGCCCGCCAACCCCGACTGGCATGGACCGCTGGTCGAGCGCCATTCGCTGTCGCAGCGGCTGCTGCGGCGCATCGCGACCTTCGTGCGCCAGATGTTCCTGTCCAAGCTTGCCGCGCGCGACGATCTCGACGAGCGCACGCGCCAGGCGATCGAGAAGGCGATGGTCGCCCGGGCCCAGGAAGAGGCGGCGGCCGAGCCCGCGCATATCGGCGACGAGAACGAACTGACCGAGGAGCGGATCAAACGGCTGCGGCGTCAGGGAAAGCTCGACGCGGAAGCTATCGCGGCGGGCCTCGACAAGGGCGACCGCTCTTTCGTGCGCGGCGCCGTCGCGGCGCTCGCCGGCATCGAGCCCGAGGTGTTCGACAAGATCGTCGCGGCGCGCAGTCCGAAGGGCATCGTCGCGCTGGCGTGGCGCGCGAAGCTCGATCCGCGCATCGCCCACCAGCTGCAGCTGCGGATCGCCGGCCTATCCCCGCGCCAGGCGCTCGGCCCGCGCAATGGCGGCTGGCCGCTCAGCACGGACGACATGGTCTGGCATCTTGAGTTCTTCGGCGCGCACGACGCCCAGCTCAAGCCGAGCCCGAACCGGACTTCCCAATCAGCGTCCCCACCCCGCCATCGGTGAACAGCTCGAGCAGGATCGCGTGCGACAGGCGGCCGTCCAGGATGACGGCGCCCTCGACGCCGCGCGCCACGGCGTAAAGGCACGTCTCCACCTTCGGGATCATCCCGCCGGAAATCGTGCCCTCCGCGATCATCTCGTGCACGCGCTCGGGCGTGAGCTGCTGCAGCAGCCGCCGGTCGCGGTCCAGCACGCCCATCACGTCGGTCATCATCAGCAGCCGCGTCGCGCCCACGGCGCCGGCGACGGCGCCGGCCGCAGTGTCGGCGTTGATGTTGTAGGTCTCGCCGTCGGCGCCGAAGCCGACCGGAGCGATCACCGGGATGATGTCGGCGGCGGCGAGGGTCCGCAGCAGATCGGCGTTGACCTCGTCGGGCTCGCCGACGAAGCCGAGATCGACCGTCTCTTCGCGGCCGGTGGCCGGATCGCGGCGGGTGCGCACCACGCGACGCGCGCGGATCAGCCGGCCGTCGCGCCCCGACAGCCCGATCGCCGTGCCGCCGGCGCTGTTGATCGCGGCGGCGAGCTGCTTGTTGACCGAGCCGGCAAGGACCATCTCGACCACCTCGACGGTCCTGGCGTCGGTGACGCGCAGTCCGTCGACGAAGCTCGACTTGATCGACAGCCGATCGAGCATCTGGGCGATCTGCGGACCGCCGCCATGCACGACGATCGGGTTGATGCCAACCTGCTTGAGCAGCACGACGTCGCGCGCGAAGGCCGAAGCCACGGCCTCGTCGCCCATCGCGTGACCGCCGTACTTGACCACCACGGTCCGTCCCGCGTAGCGGCGCATGAAGGGCAGCGCCTCGGCGAGAACCCGGCTCTTGGCGATCGCTTCCGGCGAGACCCCGGCGGTCTGCGTCTTGAGTGGCTCCGTCATCGTAGCACCCCGTTCGAACGGCGCCGTGTTTAGCCGAAGGCGGAGAGGCCCGCCAGCGCGGCGCGCAGTTCGGGTATGCCGGCACCGGTCTCGGCGCTGGTGACCTGGATGTCGGGATGTCCGGCGGGATGGCGCGCGACCTCGGCCGCGAGGGTCTTGCGCCGGGCATCGAGGTCGGCGGGCGACAGGGCGTCGCATTTCGTCAGGACGGCCTGCCAGCTGACCGCCGCGCCGTCGAGGAGGTCGAACAATTCCCTGTCGATCGGCTTCGGGCCATGGCGCGCGTCGATCAGGACCAGGACGCGCGCGAGCGTGCCGCGGCCGCGCAGATACTGCCGGATCAGCGCGGACCAGTGCTTGAGCAGCCCGGCCGACACGCGCGCGAAGCCGTAACCCGGCATGTCGACCAGGACGAGGCGCCGTCCGGCGGCGTCGGGACCGAGCTCGAAGAAATTGAGCTGCTGGGTACGGCCCGGCAGCTTGGAGGTGCGCGCGAGCGCCTTCTGTCCGGTCAGCGCGTTCAGCAGGCTGGACTTGCCGACATTCGAGCGCCCCGCGAAGGCGACTTCCGGCGCCCGGCGCGCGGGCAGGTCGTCGGCGCGCTGCGCGGCGTGGAAGAACTGGCAGGGCGCGGCGAAGAGAAGGCGCCCGGCCTCGAGCGCCTCGTCGCTCAAGCGCGCTGCTCCTTCGCGGTCTGGCGCATGATCACCCATTGCTGGGCGACGGACAGGATGTTGTTCCAGGCCCAGTAGATCACCAGGCCCGCCGGGAATGCGGCCAGCATGAAGGTGAACAGGATGGGCAGGAACATGAAGATCTTGGCCTGGATCGGATCGGGCGGCGCGGGGTTGAGCTTCTGTTGCAGATACATCGTCAGTCCCATGATGAGCGGCCAGGCGCCCATCGTGGCACCGAGCACGAACACCTCGGGCGGCGACCAGGGCATCAGGCCGAACAGGTTGAAGACCGACGTCGGATCGCTCGCCGAGAGGTCCTTGATCCAGCCGTAGAACGGGGCGTGGCGCATCTCGATGGTGACGAAAAGGACCTTGTAGAGCGCGAAGAAGACCGGGATCTGGATGATCACGGGCAGGCAGCCTGCCAGCGGATTGGCGCCGGACTTGCGATAGAGCTCCATCATCGCCTGCGACATCTTCTGCTGGTCGCCGCCGTGGATCTGCTTGAGCTTCTCGATCTCGGGCTGGAGCAGCTTCATCTTGCTCATCGCGCGATAGGACTTGTTCGCCAGCGGGAAGAACACCGCCTTGACGCACAGCGTCAGCAGCAGGATGGCGAGGCCAAAATTGCCGAGAAGCCGGTAGAAGTAATCGAGGACGTAGAAGATCGGCTTGGTCAGCCAGTAGAACCAGCCGAAATCGACCGCGCGGTCGAAGCGCGCGATGCCCAGCGACTCCTCGTAGGCGTCGAGGACCCGAACCTCCTTCGCGCCCGCGAACAGCCGGTTGACCGTGGAGGCGGAGGCGCCGGGCGCCACCGACAGCGCCCCGGTCAGATAGTCCGCCTGATACGCGTCGCGATTCTGGATCGTGGTGTGGACGAACCGCGCCTGCTTGTCCGTCTTCTGGTCGGGCACCAGCGCGACCAGCCAGTACTTGTCGGTTATGCCGAGCCAGCCGCCGGTGGAGGCGTTGCGGATCTCGCGCTTCTTCTTGACGTCGTCGTAGCTCGGCTCGTTGAGGACGCCGTTGAACACCCCGATCGGACCTTCGTGGAGGATGAAGAACCCGAGCGTCGCGGGCGTGCCGACGCGCTGGATGCGTCCATAGGGCTGCAGCTGGACCGGTTCGCGTCCTTCGTTGACGACCCGGTCGACGACTTCGAACATGAAGTCGGCGTCGAGCGAGATGCGCCGCTCGAAGCGCAGTCCGGCGCCGTTGTTCCATGTCAGCGTGAGCGGCGATCCAGGCGCCAGCCGGTCGCGGTCGGCGGTCCACTGCGTCTGCGCGTCGGGCAGCGCCAGGGCCGCGCCGGGCGAGATCCAGCCGAAATCGGCGAAATAGGGCGAGGCCGAATCCTGCGGCGCCAGCACCGTGATCAGCGGGCTGTCGGGCGAGACGGTCTCGCGATAGCGCACCAGCTTCAGGTCGTCGATCTGCGCGCCGACGAGGCGGATCGAGCCGCGCACGGCGTCGGATTCGATGCGCACGCGCGGGCTCTGCGCGGCCGCGGCCGGTGCTGGCGCGGCCGTCACCACCGTGGGCGCGCCGCCCGGCGTGGTCGCCACCGGTGCGGGCAGAAGCGACGGTCCGGCGGCGCTCCCCGTGCCGGACTGCGTCTGCTCCGCCGACTGCTGGCGCGCCGCGCGTTCGCGCTCGACGCGCGGGCCTTCGAAGAAGACCTGCCAGCCGAGCACGATCGCGACCGAGATGGCGATCGCGAGGATGAGGTTTTTCTGGTTGTCGTCTTTGAGCATCGCCTGACTTCAGAAACG
>JBIKXN010000169.1:0-7361 GCA_044355765.1 Alphaproteobacteria bacterium | reverse complement strand
GCGGGCGTCCTCGCCGTCGTCGCGTGGAACATGGTCGAAAGATCGGCGATCGCGGCGCTGCTGCGTTCGGGTTGGGGCGACGCATCGGTGCTCGCAACCACGTTCCTGCTGACCGTGCTGCGCGACATGACCGAGGCGATCGTCGTCGGCTTCGCGCTGGGATCGCTTCTGTTCATCCACCGCATGTCCCGCGCCGCGGTGGTCGAGGCGCGCGCGCCGCTGGTCGGCGAGGACATGCCCGACGCCCTGGCGCCGCGGCCTGCGACGGGCGGCGCGGGGGACGGTGCCGATCCCGAGGTGGTCGTGTATCGCATCTCGGGGGTGGTCTTCTTCGGCGCGGCGGCGTCGATCGGTTCGGTGCTGGACCGCATCTCGGCGGCGCACCGGGCGCTGGTCGTGGACGTCTCCGCGGTCCCGTTCCTCGACTCGACCGGCGCGCATGTGCTCGAGGGTCTGTCGCGCAAGGCATCGCGCGGCGGCGTGCGGATGTTCATCGCCGGCGCCTCGCCGGAGCTGCGGCGCGTCCTGCTGACGCATGGCGTGCGGCCCCCCGTCGTCACCTATGTCGGCGATCTCGCGGAGGCGCTGGAGGCGTATCGCGCCGCGCGCCAAGACGCCGGGTGACGGGCGCTCAGATCTTCACGCTCATCCCGCCGTCGACGATCAGCACGTGGCCGGTGCAATAGGACGAAGCGTCGCTGGAGAGATAGATCACCGCGCCGTCGAGCTCGTCGGCCTGTCCCCAGCGCCGCAGCGCGGTGCGGTTGGCGAAGAAGTCGCGTTTCGCCGGGTCCGCGCGCAGCGGCGTCTGCATATTGTCCGGGGTCACCATGTATCCCGGCGCGATGGCGTTGACCGTCACGCCCCGCGGTCCCCATTCGACCGCAAGCGCGCGCGTCATGCCCTCGAGCCCCGCCTTCGCCGCGCAGTAGCTGGCGTTCGCCTCGCGGGCGATGTGCGCGTTGATCGACGAAATGTTGACGATGCGGCCCCAGCCGCGTGCGAGCATCCCGACCGATGCCTGGCGTGCCAGCCGGAAGCACGCGTTGAGATCGACGCCGACGATCTCGTCCCATTGGGCGTCGCTCGTCTCGCTGGCCGTGACGCCGTTCCCGTATCCGGCGTTGTTGATCAGGATGTCGAGATGCCCGAGATCGCGCTCGATGCGGGCCACCGCGGCCGCGGCGGCGGCGCCGTCCGTCGTGTCGAAGGCCAGCGCGGTCGCGGCGCCGCCGGCGGCGACGATCGCGGCGCGGGTGGTCTCGATGCCCGCCTGGTTGCGGCCATTGACCACGACATGCGCGCCGCACCCCGCAAGGGCGAGCGCCATCGCGCGTCCCAGGCCTCGCGAGGCGCCGGTCACGAGGGCGACCTTTCCGGAGAGCGAGAAGATCTTGGTCATGGGCGGTCCTCCGGTCGGATGCGTGGGCGGTCCATCCTCGGACGCATCGCCGAGCCGCGCAACGGGGCTTGCGCGGCCGCGCCGCGTCCCTATCGTGGTCCCCCTGCGCGCCGGCCCGAAAGCCGGCGCCAAGGAGAACGCGGCATGCGGATCAGCGGGATCGATGTGCGGGCCTGCCGGCGCGGACCGGAACGCTTCCCGCCGGGCGCGTTCGCGACCGGCGACTTCAGGGGGTTCGAGTTCCTGGTCGTGACGCTGCGCACCGATTGCGGATTGTCGGCGTCGATGTTCGGGTTCGCCGGCAGATCCGCGCCCGGCGCCGGTAGGCTCGTCGCCGACACCCTGAGACCCTTCTTTCTCGGCCGCGACGCGCTCGACCGCGAGAAGGCATGGCACGATTTCCGCATCGCCGACCGCTGGTGGGGCCATCTGCCGATCTATGCCTATGGTCCGTTCGATTGCTGCCTGTGGCTGCTCGGGGCCCAGCACGCCGGGCAGCCGCTGTGGCGCTACCTTGGCGGATATCGCGACCGCGTGCCGGTCTATGCCAGTTCGATGATCCTGGCGTCGCTGGAGGATTACGGCCGGCAGGCCGCGCGCGCCAAGGCGCAGGGGCTCGCCGGGTACAAGCTGCACACGCCGGGAAAGTCCTGGGAAGCGGATCTCGAGGCGCATCGCCTCGCGCGCGAGGCCGTGGGGCCTGGCTTCACGCTGATGTCCGATCCGGTGTCCTGCTACAACCTCGAACAGGCCGTGCGCTTCGGGCGCGGCCTCGAGCGGCTTGGCTATCACTGGTACGAAGAGCCCCTCTTCGACGAGGACATGCATGCGCTGCGCGAGTTGACGCGCGTGCTGGAGATCCCGGTCGTCGGCACCGAGGTCCTCGCCAAGCATCCCTACAGCGTCGCCGAGTGCATCTCGACGCGCGTCGTCGATCGCGTGCGCGCAGACGTGTCGTGGACCGGAGGCGTGAGCGGCGTGATGAAGACGGCGCGTCTGGCCGAGGCGTTCGGGGTCAACTGCGAGGTCCACACCGCGATCTTCCATCCGCTCGAGATGGTCAATCTGCATTGCTGCGCGGCGATCCGGAATTGCGAGTTCTTCGAACTGCTCTATCCGATCGAGGACTTCGCCTTCGGTCTGGCCGGCGGCCTGCCGATCGACGGCGGGGTCGCGCGGCTACCGGATGCGCCGGGGCTGGGGGCGGAACTCGACTGGGACGAGATCGACCGCTGCACCGTCGCGACGCTGTGATCGGCACGGACGCCCGCGTTCAGGAGCGGGCCTTCTTCGCGCTCGGCGCGCAGTAGACCGCATGGAGGGTCTCGAGGATCGCCCGGATCTCGGGGCTCGCCAAACGGTAGAGGATCGTCTGGCCGTCGCGGCGGGTCTCCACCATCCGCAGGTCGCGCATGCGCGCGAGATGCTGCGACAGCGTCGCCGGCGCGAGCCCGACCTTCTCGGCCAGTCGGCCGACCGGCATCTCGCCGTCGAGCAGATGGCAGAGCGCCATCAATCGCCCGGGATGGGACAGGGTTGAGAGCATCCGCGCCGCGGCCTCGGCATTCGCAGCCATGTCCACCGGGGAAAGATCGTGACGCGTCCTTTGCATATTGAATTATTCGCACATTCGAATATATACGTCCAGCTTCGTACAAGGTGATCCGGAGGATGCGATGGGGGAAAGCGAAATCGTCCGGACGGGCTTCGCGCCGTTCGCCGCGCTCGCGGGTGGCGGCATGATCGGCGCGGCCGCGGTCCTGCTCATGTTCACCCATGGCCGGATCGCCGGTATCAGCGGTATCGCCGCGCGTCTGCTGCCTCCCTATGGGTCTGGCGACATGGCCGGACGGATCGCCTTCGTCGTCGGACTGGTCGCCGCGCCGCTGTTCGCCGCCGCGAGTGGTGCGGCACCGGCGCTGCACGTGTCGGCAGGGCCGCTGCTGCTGGCGGCAGCCGGCGTGCTGGTCGGTTTCGGCACCGTGTGGGGCAATGGCTGCACCTCGGGACATGGCGTGTGCGGATTGTCGCGGCTGTCGCTGCGCTCGCTGGTCGCCACGTCGGTGTTCATGGCGACCGCGATCGCCACCGTCTTCGTCGTTCGCCACATCCTGTGAAGGCCTGACCCCCATGGCGATCCTCGTGCAGTTCCTCGCCGGGCTTCTTCTGGGCCTCGGCCTGGTCGTGTCGGGCATGTCCGACCCGGCCAAGGTGCTCAACTTCCTCGACCTGGCGGCGATCCCGTCTGGCGGCTGGGACCCCAGCCTCGCCTTCGTGATGGCCGGGGCCGTCGCTGTCGGCTTCTTCGGGTTTCGCGCCGTCCTGCGTCGGCCGCGTCCCCTCTTCGAGCCCGCGTTCACGCTTCCGCCCACCCAGGGCATCGACGCGCGCATCGTGCTGGGTCCCGCGATCTTCGGCATCGGCTGGGGGCTCGCCGGCTTCTGTCCCGGCCCGGCCTTCGTGGCGCTCGGCGCTGGTTCTCCGGCCGGCATCGGCTTCGTCGTCGCGATGTTCGCGGGCATGGCGATCGCGCGCGCCGTATTGCGCAGGACCGCCGGCTGAGAAGGCGGACGCCCCCTATCGCGCCGCGCGGGGCGGCGTCGCGTCGCGTGGCCAGTAGCGGCAGGAGACGAAGTGGCCGGGCGCGACCTCGTGCCACTCCGCGCTCGCGTCGGTCGCGTGATCGTTCCCGAAGACGCACGGGCCGGTGTCGCCGTCCCGCCCACGGAAATCGGGATCGCGCGCGGTCTCGGCCAGCCGGGCGCGCTGGCGCGCCGGATCGGGGACGGGGACCGCGTCGAGCAGGTTACGGGTATAGGGATGCGCCGGGTTGGCGTAGACCTGCGCGGCGGAGCCAAGTTCGACGATCCGCCCGCCGAACATGACGGCGACGCGATGCGCGACCGCGCGGACGATCGCCAGATCGTGGGCGATGAAGAGGTAGGACACGCGCAGCTTGGTCTGCAGGTCGTGCAGCAGGTCGACGATCTGCGCCTGGGTGCGGACGTCGAGCGCCGAGACGGGCTCGTCGCAGACGACGAAATCCGGATTCACGGCCAGCGCGCGGGCGATGACGATACGCTGGCGCTGGCCACCCGAGAATTCGTGGGGATAGCGGCGGACCATCGCAGGATCGAGCCCGACGAGCGTCAGCAGCTCCGCGACCCGTCCGGCGATGTCGGAGGGCGCGACGGTGCGATGGATGCGCAGCGGTTCGGCAAGGATCTGCGCGACCGTCATGCGCGGGTGCAGGCTGGAATAGGGGTTCTGCAGCACGAACTGCATGTGGCGGCGCATCGCGCGGATCTCGGCCGCCGGCATTCCCGTCAGCTGGCGTCCGAGGAGCCTGACCGTGCCGACGCTCGCGGGCTGCAGCTGGAGGACGGCGCGGCCGGTCGTCGTCTTGCCGGAGCCCGATTCGCCCACCAGTCCCAGCGTCTCGCCCGCGGCGATGTCGAAGGATACGCGGTCGACGGCGCGCAGCGGCGGGCGGCCGCGCCGCGCCGGGAAGACGACGGCGAGGTCGCGGACCTCGAGCAATGGCGCGCCGGCGCTCATGCCGGGCGCCGCGCGTCGTCCAGCCGGGGCACCGCGGCCAGCAGGGCGCGCGTGTAGGGATGCGCCGGCGCCGCGAATAGCGGATCGATGGGGCCGGCCTCGACGATCGCGCCGTCGTGCATCACGTTGACCTTCTCGACCATGCCCGCGATGACCCCGAAATCATGGGTGATGAGCAGCAGCGCCATGCCGAGTTCGCGCCGTAGCCGCAGGATCAGGCGCAGGATCTGCGCCTGCACGGTGACGTCGAGCGCGGTGGTCGGCTCGTCGGCGATCAGCAGGTCGGGCTGGCACGAGACGGCGATGGCGATCAGCACGCGCTGGCGCATACCGCCCGAGAATTGATGCGGATGGTCGTCGGCGCGCGCGGCCGGGTCGCGGATGCCGACGAGACCAAGCAGTTCGATCGTCCGCCGCCGCGCCGCCGCGCCGGACAAGCCCATGTGGCGCCGCAGCGCGTCGTCGATCTGCGCGCCGACGGTCATGACCGGATTGAGGGACGCCATCGGGTCCTGGAACACCATCGCGATTCGACGGCCGCGAATGTCCTGCATGCGCCGTTCGGGCAGGCGCAGCAGGTCCTCGCCGCGGAAGCTGATCTGGCCGCCCCATGACACGGTCGATCCCTCGGGGGCGAGACGCATGATGGCGCGCGCGGTCACCGACTTGCCGCAGCCCGACTCGCCGACGAAGCCGACTGCCTCGCCGGGCGCGATGTCGAACGAGATCCCCTTCACGACCTGCGCCGGCCTGCCGTCCCTGGCGAACTGGGCCGTGAGGCCGCGGACCGAAAGCAGCGCCCCGGTCATCGGCTGCCGACATCCAGCATTTCGCGCAGCCCGTTTGCCAGCACGATGAAGGTCAGCGAGGCGAAGACGATCGCGGCGGCCGGACCGATCACGGTCAGCGGCGCCAGTTCCATGAACTGGCGCGCCTCCGCGAGCATGCTGCCCCAGTTCGGGTCGGGCGGCGGGGGCCCGAGGCCGAGAAACGACAATGCGGTGACGGTGAAGATCGTATTCGCGAGCGTCAGGCTGGTCTGGACCAGTATGGGCGAGATCGCGAGCGGCAGGACATGCACGAGGGCGATGCGGATCTCCCCCACGCCGACGCTGCGCGCCGCTTCGACATGGTCCCAGCGCTTGACGCTGAGCACCGGTGCGCGCACCACCCGCGCCATGCTCGGCGTGTAGACGATCGCGATGGTGATGATCAGGTTGCGCAGGGTCGGGCCCAGCGCGGCGACGACGGCGATCGCGAGCAGGAAGACCGGAAAGGCGAAGACGACGTCGAGCGCGCGCATCACCACCAGGTCGACCTTGCCGCCGACATATCCGGAGAGCAGACCCAGCACGAGCCCGGCGGCCAGCGCGAGGCCGACGGCCACGAAGGTGATCGTCAAGGTGCCGCGGCCGCCGACGATCAGGCGGCTGAGCAGATCGCGGCCGATCGAGTCGGTTCCAAGCCAGTGCGTCGCGCTCGGGCCGGCGAGCGAATCCGGCGAGGTCCGGGCTGCGGGGTAGGGGGCGATCGAAGGTCCCGCGACCACGATCAGCAGCAGCAGGACGAGCATGGCTGCGCCGATCGCCACCATCGCCGTTCCGCGGCGGCTCTGCTTCGCGGCGCCCTCAGTCATAGGAGACACGCGCGTCCACCCTGGCATAGGCGACGTCCACCGCGACGTTCATCAGCAGCACCACGCTCGCGGCGACGATCACGATCCCCTGGATCGCCGGATAGTCGCGGGTGGTGACCGATTCGAAGAGGTACTGGCCCATCCCGGGGATGGTGAAGATCGTCTCGATCAGGATCGATCCGCCGAGCAGCGCGGCCAGTTGCAGCCCGGTCACGGTGATCACGGGCGTCAGGGCGTTGCGGATCAGGTAGTCGCGCAGGACCGACCGCGCGGTAAGGCCCTTGGCGCGGGCGACCATCACGTAGTCCTGGCTGGAGACCTCGAGCACGGCGGCGCGCGTGTTCTCCGAGATCGTGACCGAGACCGTCAAGGCCAGCGATAGTCCCGGCAGGAGCATGCTCGTCAGGTTGCCGACCGGGTCCTGGGCGAACGGGACATAGGTGAAGATCCCGACCGTCGGGAAATAGAGGCCAGCCAGCAGCACGATCAGCGTCGCGACGACGAAATTCGGGACCGCGAGCAGCAGGCTGTTCCAGCCGCGCACGATCCAGTCCACCCGCCCGCGCAGCCGCGCCGAGGCTATGCCCGTCGTCGCGCCGATCGCGAGCGCCATCGCGCCGGCGATCATCGTCAGCTCGGCGGTCACGAGGAATCGCGGCACGAGGTCGCCGAGGACCGGTCGCCTGGTCGCGAAGGAGACCCCGAGATCGCCGCGCAGCGCATCGCCCAGCCAGGCCAGATATTGCTGCCAGAGCGGCCGGTCGA
>JBIKXN010000168.1:0-7382 GCA_044355765.1 Alphaproteobacteria bacterium | reverse complement strand
TCGACGTAGTGACGAATGCCTGCAAGGCGGCGACGGCCGATCCGCGCTTTCCGCCGCTGAGCGCCGAGGAACTCGGCCGGGTGGCCGTCCATGTGTCGATCCTGTCGCATCCGCGTCCGATCGAGGCGGCGAGCGAGGCAGAATTGCTGCGCGCGCTTCATCCGGATGTCGATGGCCTGATCATCCGCGACGGCCCGCGCCAGGCCTTGTTCCTGCCGAGCGTCTGGGCGTCGCTGCCGGAGCCCGCGGCATTCCTGCGCCAGCTCAGGCTGAAAGCCGGACTCGCCGCGGACCACTGGTCGCCGAGCTTCCGTGCGTGGCGATTCGGGACCGAGGCGTTCTGAAGCGCGTCGCCGTTGCGTGTCAGTCGGTGCCGAGCGGCGAGATCGCCGGAATGCGGTCGGCGTGGTGGCATGCCACCGAATGGCCCGGCGCCGGCGTCACGACCGGCGGTTCGGCGCTGCGGCAGATGTCGGTGGCGTGCGGGCAGCGCGTGTTGAACCGGCACCCGGCCGGCGGCGCCAGCGCGCTGGGCACGTCGCCCGTCAGTCGGACCCGCGCGCGGCGTAGCTTCGGATTGGGTACCGGGATCGAGGACAGCAGCGCCTGGGTGTAGGGATGGCGCGGCGTGCCGTAGAGCGACGCCTTGTCGGCCTGTTCGACGATCTTGCCGAGATACATGACCGCCACGCGGTCGGAGATGTGCTTCACCACCGCCAGGTCGTGCGCGATGAAAAGGTAGCTGAGCTTGAACTCCTCCTGCAGGTCCTGCAGCAGGTTGACGATCTGCGCCTGGACCGACACGTCGAGCGCCGATACCGCCTCGTCGCAGACGATGAAGCGCGGCTGCGGCGCCAGCGCCCGCGCGATGCCGATGCGCTGGCGCTGGCCGCCGGAGAACTCATGCGGGTAGCGTACGATGTGGTTCGGCGACAGCCCTACCGTGTCGAGCAGCTTGCGCGCGCGCTTCGTCATCTCCGGACCCGGGCGCGCGCCCTGGACGTAGAGCGGCTCGAGGATGATCTCCTCGACGGTCATGCGCGGGTTGAGCGAACTGTAGGGATCCTGAAAGACGATCTGCATGCCCTTGCGCATGTCGCGCAGTTGCCGGGCGTCCATGGCGAGGACATCCTGGCCGTCGATGCGCACCGATCCGCCGGTCGGTTCGATGAGGCGCAGCACCAGCCGCCCGGTGGTCGTCTTGCCGCAGCCGCTCTCGCCGACCAGGCCAAGCGTCTCGCCGCGATCGACGTGGAAGCTGACGTCGTCGACCGCGCGAACGCGCCCGACCTCGCGCGACACCAGGAATCCGGCGGTGACCGGGAAATGCTTGGTGAGGTTGGAGACCTCCAGCAGGCGCTGGCCCGAAGACGCGATCACGCCACCGCTCCCTCGCCGGCTCTTATGCAGGCGGCCGAATGGCCGGGCGCCACGCCGATCATCGCGGGGCGACCGGAATCGCAGGCCTCCACCCGGCGCGCGCAGCGCGGCGCGAAGCGACAGCCCGGCGGCAATTCGTAGAGGCTGGGCAGCGTGCCGGGGATCGTGCGCATGCGCGGCGCGTCGGACAGCATGTCCGGCGTGCTGGCGAGCAGGCCAGCGGTGTAGGGATGGGTCGGCGCGTCGAAGATCCGTTCGACCGGGCCTTCCTCGGCGATGCGGCCCGCGTACATCACGGCGACGCGGTCGGCGAATTCCGCGATCACGCCCATGTTGTGGGTGATGACCACGATCGCCATGCCGAATTCGCGCCGCAGGTCGCGCAGCAGGTCCAGGATCTGCGCCTGGATGGTGACGTCGAGCGCGGTGGTCGGCTCGTCCGCCAGCAGAAGCTTGGGCGAGCAGGACAGCGCCATCGCGATCATGACGCGCTGGCGCATGCCGCCGGAGAGCTGATGCGGATAGTCGTCGATGCGACGGTCGGGGCTGGGGATGCCGACCTTGGCCAGCATCTCGATGCCGCGCGTGCGGGCCGCGGCGGCGCCGATGCGCTCGTGGACCCGGATCGTCTCGGTGATCTGGTCGCCGATGGTGAAGACCGGGTTGAGCGAAGTCATCGGCTCCTGGAAGATCATGCCGATCGCCGAGCCGCGCAGCTGGCGGAGCTCGGACTTCGGGATCTTCAGCAGGTCGCGGCCGTCGAACAGGATCTCGCCGCCGGCAACGCGCCCCGGCGGCTGCGGCAGCAGCCCCATGATCGAGAGCGCGGTGACGCTCTTGCCCGATCCGGACTCGCCGACGATGCCCAGTACCTCGCCTGGCGCGACGTCGAAGCTGACGTCGTCGACCGCGGTGACTTCGCCCTGGGCGGTGCCGAAGACGGTGCGCAGGTTGCGCACGCTGAGGAGCGGGGCCTGCGCCATCAGCCCTGCTCGATCTTCAGGCGCGGATCGAGGACGTCGCGCAGCCCGTCGCCCATCAGATTGAGCCCCAGCACGGTGATGGCGATCGCGCAGCCCGGGACGACCGTGAGCCAGGCCGCCTCGCGTATGTAGGTGCGCCCCTCGCTGATCATCGTGCCCCAGCTCGGCACGCTGGGCGGCGCGCCGAGGCCGAGGAAGCTCAGCACCGCTTCCGACAGGACGGCATAGGCAAAGATGAAGCTGAGCTGCACGATCAGCGGCGCCATGCAGTTCGGCATGATGTGCTTGATGAGGATCCGCCAGTCGCGCGCGCCGGCGGCGCGCGCGGCCTGGACGAACTCCATCTCGCGCACGACCAGCACCGAGGCGCGCACGATGCGCGCGGTGCGCGGAATATAGACGACCGACAGCGCGATCACCGCGGTCCAGGCGGAAGGACCCAGCGCCGCGGCGATGCCGATCGCGAGCAGGATCGACGGAAACGCCATCAGCGCGTCGGCCAGCCGCATCATCGGTCCGTCGAGCTTGCGGAAATACCCGGCGACGGCGCCGAGCAGGACGCCGAACACGGCGTTCAGCGCCACCACGCCCAGGCCGATCATCAGGCTGAGCTGCGCACCGTACGCCACCCGGCTAAGCAGGTTGCGGCCGAGATTGTCGGTTCCGAGCAGGAACACGCGGTCCAGCTGGGGCGGCCTGAACCGCATGCGGATCGCGGTGCGGTTGGGATCGTTGGGCGCGATCCACCAGGCGAACACGGCGAGCGCGACGACGAAGGAGAACAGCACCAGCCCGATCATGAACGAGCGGTGCCGGACCAGCCGACGGAAGGTCGAACTGCGCCAGAAGGGCTGGCGGCGGGGCTTGACGACGGCGTCCTCGGCGCCGACCGCCGCGTCACTTGCCGACATCGTAGCGCACCCGCGGGTCGAACCATGCGTAGAGGATGTCGACGAGGATGTTGAGCACCATCAGCGCGGCGGCGACAAACAGCAGCCCGCCCTGGATCATGGTGTAGTCGCGGCGCAGGATCGCGTTGCCCAGCAGCGACCCGATGCCGTGGACGGAAAAGACGGACTCGATCACCACCGAGCCCGAGATCAGCACCGACAGGATGATCCCGATGACCGTGACGACGGGGATCATGACGTTGGCCATCGCGTGCTTGGCGACGACCTTCCATTCTGGAAGGCCCTTGGCCCGCGCGGTGCGGATATAGTCCTGCCGCAGGGTCTCGAGCATCGTCGAACGCGTGATGCGGGCGAGCAGGCCGATCTGCAGCATGGCAAGCGCCATCGCCGGCATTGTCGCGTGCCGGAACCATCGCCATGGATCGTCCGAGAACTCGACATAGCCATTGGTCGGCAGCCAGCCGAGATGGACCGAGAACAGGACGATCATCACCAGGCCGAGCCAGAAATTCGGCAGCGACACGCCGATCAGCGCGAAGGTCGTGGCGACCTGATCGATCCAGGTGTTCTGGCGCAGGGCTGCCAGTACGCCGATGGAGATGCCGAAGACGATGGTCAGGATCAGCGAGTAGATCGAAATGGAGACCGTGATCGGCGCGCGCTCGAAAACCGCCTCGAGCACCGGCTTGCCCAGGAGCAGCGAGCGGCCGAGATCGCCTTGCAGCAGGTTCAGGTAGAAGATGCCGAGTTGGACATGGAAAGGCCGGTCGAGCCCGAGATTCTGGCGAATTGCGTCGATCTCGGCCGCCGAGGCGCTGGGACCGCCGATGACGATAGCGGGATCTCCCGGCACCAGCTTCATGATGCCGAAGGAGATCAGGCTGACGATCAGCAGGATCGGCACGGCCTGGATCAGGCGGCGGACGATATAGCGGCCCATTATGTCCGGTCAGTCGCGGGGAAAGCGGTCGGCGCCGGCCCGAAGGCCGGCGCCGTGCTCGGGGTCAGCCCTTGATCCAGACGTTGGACATGCGCGGAATACGGAAGGGCTTGAAGCCTTCCACGTTGCCGCGCACGGCCTGCACCTTGGTCAGCGAACCGAAGGGATAGACCATGGCGTTCTCGAGGACGCGCTGCTGCGCGCGCGCGAAGGCCGCCTTGCGCCCTTCGAGGGTCGGGCTGGTCTCGACGGCGGCATAGGCTTCGAGGAAAGCCTTGTCCTCCTCGCCGGTCTTGGGATTGTAGCACTCGCTGAGAGGCGGCGTGCAGAAGCGCAGGGCCGCCGCGCCGCCGAGCGAGGCGTTGGTGCCCCAGCCGGTGAAGAACAGGTGCCAGCCTTCGTCCTGCGTACGGTACATGTTGACCGAGGCGGGCCAGTCGATGACGAGCAGTTCGGCGTTGATGCCGATCGACTTCATCTGCTCGGCCATCATCGTCGCGGCCATGAACATGTTCGGGTAGTCGCGGTTCGTCAGCAGGATGACCTTCTCGTTCCGGTAGCCGGACTGCGCGAGGAACTGCCGCGCGCGCGCCGGGTTCTTCTGGTTGTAGGTTTCCTTGCCGGCCTCCGAGTAATAGGCCTGCCCCGGATACTGGAAGCCGATGTTCAGGCTGTACGCGCCGTCGGTCGCCGCCTCCATGATGTCGTCCATGTCGAGGACGGCCTGGATCGCCTTGCGGAAATTCAGGTTGTTCATCGGCGGCAGCTGGGTGTTGGTCAGCGCGATCTGGATCCAGAAGTTCTTCAGCGACAGCAGCGAGATGTTGCGGTTGTCCTTGAGCCGCGGCTGCGACTTCGCCGGGACGTCCTCGACGATCTGGAATTCGCCGGTCTCGAGGCCCGCGACGCGCGCGCCCGGCTCGGTGATGAAACGGATGTCCACCGTGTCGAGGCAGGCGACCTTGTAGCCGCCGAAGCCATCGGTCGTGGTGTAGCGGGTGTCGGGCTGGTACCCGTCGAAGCGGCGCAGCCGCGCGTGGCTGTCGGCCACGAACTCCGCGACCTGCCAAGGACCGGTGCCGACCGCGGGCAGCTGCAGCGCCGGGGCGCCTTCGAACTCGGCCGGATGGATGACGACCGGAACGCTGAACGAGCTCAGGTTCTCGAGGAAGGTCGGCTGCGGCGCCTTGAGGCGCATCACGTAGGTGTACTTGTCGGTCGCCTCGAACTTATCGACGATCGAGAACATGCCGCGGTCGTTGCCGACGCGCATGTAGCGCTTGAACGAGGCGTCGACATCGGCCGAGGTCAGTTCCTTGCCGTTGTGGAACTTGATCCCCTGGCGCAGCTTGAACGTGTAGACGAGCTTGTCCGCGCTTTCGATCACCTCGGCGGCGAGCTCGGGCATCGGCGCCATGTTCTCGTCGCGGGTCATCAGCGATTCGAAGACGTTCATCGCTATGTTGCGCGTCGAGATCGTCGACGACACGTGCTGGTCGAGGCTGTTGGCCTTCGCCTCCTGGGCGAAGACGAGATTGCCGCCCCGCCGCCCGCACTGGAACGCCTGCGCCGCGGCCACGTCCGCGACGAGCAAGGCGATGCCCGCGAGCAGGGTCGCGCGCATCCCCGTCGAAATCCTGGAACCCATCGGATCCTCTCCCTCTTCTACGCGGTGCGTCCGGGCCGTCTCGGCCACGGCGATCGCCGCCGGATGGGGGACGCTAGCGGCTTGCGGCGGCGTGCGTCGACTCCTTTCGCGCCGTCGTGGCGTCGGATGCCGCGCGTCGGCGCAAGGAAAACGGGCTGGATCGTGCCGTGCGGCTGCGGCAGTCTGATCGAACCGATATCGGGGGAAAACTCATGACCGCCACCAGGCCGAGCCGTCTCAGCGCCACCATCGACCTCAACAAGTCCGGCAAGCACACCGGCTATATCCGGGTGCCCCATTCCGTGCACCGCTCGGCCTATGGCTGGCTGCCGATCCCCATCGCGTCGATCAAGAACGGCAAGGGTCCGAAGGTCTTCCTCAGCGCCGGCAACCACGGCGACGAATGGGAAGGGCAGGTGGCGCTCGGCAAGCTGATCCGCTCGCTGTCGCCCAAGGACATCCAGGGCCATGTCGTCATCGCCTCGTCGCTGAATTTTCCCGCCGCCGATGCCGGGACCCGCACCTCGCCGATCGACGACGGGAACCTCAACCGCTGCTTTCCGGGCAACCCCGACGGCACGGTGACCCAGCAGATCGCCTACTACGTCGAGCACGTGATCCTGCCGGGCTGCCAATACGCCTTCGACTTCCATTCCGGCGGCAGTTCGCTCATGTACCTGCCGTCGGCGTTATGCAGCCGCGATCCCGATCCGGCGAAATTCGCGCGCGCTCTCGACCGTCTGCGCGTGTTCGGCGCGCCCTATGCCTATTTTTCGTCCAAGCCCCAGCAGACGCAGGGAGAGGACCGCACGCTCAGCGCGGGCGGCTCCCGGCAGGGCGTCGAGACCATGGGCACGGAACTCGGCGGCACCGGCAAGGTGACGCCGTCGATCCTGCGCATCGCCGAGCAGGGCATCTTGCGGCTCCTCGCCCATGCCGGGGTGTACAAGGGCAAGGTCGAACCGCCGCCGCCGGTGCGCCTGCTCGAGATCGGCGGCGACGACTATTTCGTCTACGCGCCCGATGGCGGGGTCTTCGAGCCGCTCGCCGAATTGGGCGACGAGGTCAAGAAGGGGCAGCCCGCGGCGCTGATCCATTTCCACGACGCGCCCTGGCGCAAGCCGGCGATGGCGCATTTCGAGCATGACGGCCTGGTGGTCTGCATGCGGGTCCCTGGCCGCACGCAGCGCGGCGACTGCCTTTTCCATCTCGGCAGCGACTATGCGCCCGCTGACGCGGCGAAGCCGGCGAGGCGGCGCTGAACCCCGGAACTCGACGGCGGCCGGCGCAGGACGGGAGAGTGACCATGGGTGGCTCGGGACGGCGGTCCATAATCGCGGCCGCGCTGGCGACGGGCGGCGTCGCCGCGATCCCGCACGGCGCACGACCGGCGGCCGCCCAGGCCGCCCCGGCGCCGCGCCGCGGCGGGACGCTGGTGGTGGCCGCCGATGGCGAGCCGCGCAATCTCAATCCCGCGATCGTCGCCTCGAACGGCGTGTTCTTCGTCGCCAGCAAGGTGA
>JBIKXN010000167.1:0-7392 GCA_044355765.1 Alphaproteobacteria bacterium | reverse complement strand
TGGACCGACCCGCTAGGGTCAGGCCGCGACGCGGTTGTCGAGAGCCACGTTATCGTTGGCGTCTCTTGATGGCCCGATGACGGCGGTACCATGCCGGGCGAACTTCGTGCCTTTACTCGCGCGTCGATCCTGGTTCGCCCCCGCGAATGGTGGAGGCGCCGGGCACTGCCCCCGGGTCCGCATCGGCTATTGCGCACGCTATTTATCGCCATAGTCGGTTGCCCGACCCCCTCAATATAGGGCGTCGTGCGCGGCGGTGAAAGAGGCGCAGGAGGCGGCTAGACTGCAATCGCCGACTCGACGGAGCCCATGCGCCAGTACCATGACCTCCTGCACCGCGTGCTCGCGCACGGCGTCGCCAAGTCCGACCGGACGGGCACGGGGACGCTGAGCGTGTTCGGCCACCAGATGCGCTTCGATCTCGCCGAGGGCTTCCCCCTGGTGACGACGAAGAAGCTGCATCTGCGCTCGATCGTCCACGAACTGCTCTGGTTCCTTCGCGGCGACACCAACGTGCGCTATCTGCGCGACAACGGCGTGACGATCTGGGACGAGTGGGCGGACGCCGACGGCGAACTCGGCCCCGTCTATGGCCATCAGTGGCGCAGCTGGCCCGCCCGCGACGGCGGGACGATCGACCAGATCGCCCAGCTGCTCGACCAGATCCGGCGCAATCCGGACAGCCGACGGCTGATCGTCACGGCCTGGAACCCGGCGGACATCGAGCGCATGCGGCTGCCGCCCTGCCACTGCCTGTTCCAGTTCTACGTCGCCGAAGGCCGGCTCTCCTGCCAGCTCTACCAGCGCTCGGCGGACATCTTTCTCGGCGTGCCGTTCAACATCGCGTCCTATGCGCTGCTGACCGCGATGGTCGCGCGCGTCACCGGGCTCGAGCCGGGCGAGTTCGTGCACACGCTTGGCGACGCGCATCTCTATCGCAACCATCTCGACCAGGCGCGCATGCAGCTCGCGCGCGCGCCGCGTCCCCTGCCGCGGATGGAGATCGATTCGTCGGTGGGCGACCTGTTCGCCTTCCGCTACGAGCATTTCCGCCTGGTCGGCTACGACCCGCACCCGCATATTCCGGCGCCGGTCGCGGTATGAATCCGGCGGTCGAGCTGGTCGTCGCGATGGCGCGCGGCGGCGCCATCGGGCGCGGCAACGCGCTTCCCTGGCGGCTGCCCGAGGATCTGCGACGGTTCCGCGCGCTTACGATGGGGCATGCGGTGGTCATGGGGCGCCGCACATGGGACTCGATCGGCCGCAGCCTGCCCGGACGGACGAACGTGGTGATCTCCCGCGACGCGGGACGGCGCGCCGAAGGCGCGGTCTGCGTCGACGGTCTGGAGCGCGCGCTCGCCGTCTCCGCCGAGGCCCATCCCGGACTGCCTGCTCTGGTGATCGGCGGTGCACAGATCTACGCGCTGGCGCTGCCGCTCGCGCGGCGGATCCACGCCACCGAGATCGAACTGGACGTGCCCGGCGCCGACGCGTTCTTTCCCGCGCCCGACGCCGCATGCTGGGCGCGCCTGTCGCCGGAAGACCGGCGCGGCGCCTGCGGCACGGCCTACCGATACGTGACTTTCGAGCGGCGCGGCTGAACGCGCGCGGTCATTCGATCACGATGCGCGGCGCGGCGCGCGACGTGCCCGCGTCGGCGAGTTTTTCCCACACCCTGTCGGCGATCGCCCGGTAGGCCTTGGCGTGCGGCCCGTCCGGCTGGCTGACGACGATCGGCCGGCCGCCGTCGGAGGTCTCGCGGATCGCGATGTGCAGGGGAAGCTCGCCGAGGAATTCGGTGTCCATGCGCGCCGCCTCCGCCTTGGCGCCGCCATGGCTGAAGATGTGCTCGACATGGCCGCAATTGGAGCAGACATGGAAGCTCATGTTCTCGATCACGCCGAGGACGGGAACTTCGACCTTGCGGAACATGTTGAGGCCCTTGCGCGCGTCGAGCAGGGCGATGTCCTGGGGCGTCGACACGATGATCGCGCCGGCGAGCGGCACGCGCTGCGCCATGGTGAGCTGGGCGTCGCCGGTGCCCGGCGGCATGTCGACCACCAGCACGTCGAGTTCGCCCCAGGCGACGTCGCGCAGCATCTGCTCGAGCGCGCTCATCACCATCGGCCCGCGCCAGATCATCGGCGTGTCCTCGGGCACCAGGAACCCCATCGACATCACCTTGACACCGTAGTTCTGCATCGGCGTCAGGGTCTTGCCGTCGGGCGAGGTCGGGCGGCCCGAGATGCCCATCATCCGCGGCTGCGACGGCCCGTAGATGTCGGCGTCGAGGATGCCGATGCGCAGACCCTTGGCGGCGAGCGCCAGCGCCAGATTGACCGCCGTCGTCGACTTGCCGACGCCGCCCTTGCCCGATGCCACCGCGACGATATGGCGGACCCCGGGGACCAGCTGCTTGCCGCCCGGACTGTTCGGTCCGCCCGCGGGGCCGGCGCCGGGCGCGCGCGCCGCGGCGGCCGGGGGGGACTGCGCCTGGCCGCGCTCCGCGGTGAGGACCACGCTCGCCGACAGCACCGACGGCAGGGCGGCGACCGCCTGTTCCGCGCTTTTGCGCAGGGGTTCCAGGTGGGGGCCCCGCTTGGCATCGACCTCGATCGAGAACCCGACATGGCCGTCGCGGATGGCGAGACCCTTCACCATGCCCAGGGCGACGATGTCCTGGCGGCGGTCGGGATCGATCACCCGGCGCAGCGCGTCCATCACGTCGGCTTCGGTCGGCGGCTTCGCCATCGCATGCGTCCTTTTGGCTTGAATTCGCGGCGCCTTGGCCAATATCTGCAGTCGGCGCGGGTGGAGGCGAGACGGCTCACCGGCGATGTCATATAAGATCCGCCGCGATCGCGCCAAGCGGTGCGGACGGACGGAAAACAGCAACGGCGCAGCATCCTGGTCGACGGGGCGTGCCACTGAAAGCGGAGGCGAGACGATGCCCTGGTCGCAAGGCGGCGGTCCCTGGGGGGGCGGTGGTTCCGGCGGGGGCGGTGGTTCCGGCGGGGGCAAGAGCCCATGGGGACGTTCTCCCGGCGGAGGCGGTGGTGGTGGCGGCGGCGGCGGCGGTCCGTTCGGCGGTGGCCAGCCGCCCAACATCGAGGATCTGATCCGTCGTTCCCAGGAGCAGATCCGCAACGTCCTTCCCGGTGGCGGTTTCGGCGGCCTGCGCGGCCTTGCGGCCATGGTCGGGCTGGCGGTGCTGGTCTGGATCGGCAGCGGTCTATACATCGTCCAGCCGAACGAGGTCGGAATCGTGCTCCGCTTCGGTCAGGCGGTACGCCTCGACGGCCCGGGCTGGAACTACCATCTGCCGCGGCCGATCGAATCGGTCATCAAGCCGTCGGTCACCGCGGTCAACTCGATGGACATCGGCTTCCGGTCCGCGGGCGAGGCGCGCGGCCGCACGGTCACGCGCCCCGAGGAAGGTCAGATGCTGACCGGCGACGAGAACATCCTCGACATCCAGTACACCGTCTTCTGGCGCATCAAGGACGCGCGGGAATTCGTGTTCAACATCTTCGCGCCGGAAGGGACCGTGCGCGCCGCCGCCGAGAGCGCGATGCGCGAGGTGGTCGGCAACATGCGCGCGCAGGAAGCGCTGGCGCAGGGGCGCGTCGCGATCGAGACCAACACGCAGAAGCTGCTCCAGCAGATACTCGACGAGTACAAGGCCGGCATCGAGATCGCGCAGGTGCAACTGCGCGGCGTCGAGCCGCCCGCGCAGGTCATCGACGCCTTCCGCGACGTCCAGCGCGCGCAGGCCGATCGCGAGCGTCTGCGCAACGAGGCCGAGTCCTATCGCAACCAGATCGTGCCCGAGGCGCGCGGCCAGTCGCAGCGCATCCTCCAGGAGGCCGAGGCCTATCGCCAGCAGGTCCTGGCCCAGGCCCAGGGCGAGGCGCAGCGCTTCACCTCGCTTTACGAGGCCTACAAGATCGCGCCCGAAGTCACCAAGCGGCGGCTCTATCTCGAGACCATGGAAGAACTGCTTGCGAAGACCAACAAGGTGATCATCGACCAGCCGGCCGGTCAGTCCGGCGTCGTACCCTTCCTGCCGCTGCAGGAGATGATCCGTCGTCCGGCCGCGCCGCAGGCGCAGCCCGGACAGCCCGCGGGAGCCCGCCCATGAAGACCGGCATCGCCACCGCCCTCGTCGCCGCGATCGGCGCCCTCGGGGCCATCGTCTACACGAGCCTTTTCGTCGTCGACCAGCGCCAGCAGGCGCTCGTCGTCGAGTTCGGCAATCCGCAGCGCATCGTCCAGGCTCCCGGCCTGCAGTGGAAGAAGCCCTGGCAGAACGTGATGTTCTTCGACAAGCGCCTGCTGGACTTCGACGCCGACGCCCAGGAAGTGACGCTGGGCGACCAGCGCCGCATGGTGGTCGACGCCTATGTCCGCTACCGCATCGTCGATCCGCTGGAGTTCTTCAAGACGGTCCAGACCGAAGCGGCGTTCCGCCAGCGCCTCGGCGCGGTGGTCAACTCGACGCTGCGCAATGCGCTCGGCCAGGTGCCTTTCGCGGCGCTGCTGTCCGATCGGCGCGCGGCGATCATGCGCAGCGTCAGCGACCAGGTCGCGCGGGAATCGGTACAGTTCGGCGTGCGCGTGGAGGATGTCCGCTTCGTTCGCGCCGACCTCCACCCCGACAACAGCCCGGCGATCTTCCGTCGGATGCAGACAGAACGCGAACGCGAGGCACGCGAGGCGCGCGCGCAGGGCTCCGAGCTGGCGCAGCGCATCCGCGCCGAGGCCGAGCGCGAAAAGACCGTGCTGCTCGCCGACGCGCAGCGCCAGAGCCAGATCCTACGCGGCCAGGGCGACGCGGAAGCGACTCGGGTCTACGCGGAAGCCTTCGGACGGGATCCCGCCTTCTACGATTTCTGGCGGTCGATGGAAGCGCAGCGCAAGGCCCTGGCGGAAGGGACGACGCTGCTGCTCTCGCCCGACGGCGATTTCTTCCGCTTCTTCCGCGACATGGGCGGCAACCAGACCCCGCGGCCCTGATCGGGTCCTTCGCCGTCCGCCATCTCTCCCGACGAGGCCTCCATGCGTCTGCTTGCCCGGTCGACCGCCGCACTCATCGCAGCCTGCGTCCTCGCGTTCGCCGTCGCCGAGACGCGCGCGCAGAACCGACTGCCCCCTCCCGGCGCGCCTTCGGCGGGTTTCGCCGATCTGGCCGAGCGCCTGCTGCCGGCGGTCGTCAACATCTCGACCAGCCAGACGCAGCGCCAGGACCGCACGCAGGCGCCCGGGCAGCGACGCCCCGACACGCCGCAATTCCCCCCGGGTTCCCCCTTCGAGGAATTCTTCAGGGAATTCTTCGAGCGCGGCGGGCGCGGCGGCGCGGACCAGCCGCCGCGGCGCGCGCAGTCGCTCGGTTCGGGTTTCATCGTCGATCCGTCGGGCATCGTGGTGACCAACAACCACGTCATCGCCGACGCCGACGAGATCAAGGTCACGCTGCAGGACAACACCGAACTGCCCGCGCGGCTGCTCGGGCGCGACGCGAAGACCGACATCGCCGTCCTCAAGGTGACCACCTCCCGGCCCCTTCCGGCGCTGGCCTTCGGCAATTCGGACCAGGCGCGCATCGGCGAATGGGTGCTGGCGATCGGCAATCCGTTCGGGCTCGGCGGCACGGTCACCGTCGGGATCCTGTCCGCGCGCGCGCGCGACATCAACACCGGGCCCTACGACGACTTCCTGCAGACCGATGCGGCGATCAACCGCGGCAATTCCGGCGGCCCGCTGTTCAACATGGCCGGCGAGGTCATTGGCATCAACACCGCGATCTATTCGCCGACCGGCGGGTCGATCGGCATCGGCTTCGCGGTGCCGTCGTCGCTCGCCGCCCCCGTCGTCGCGCAATTGCGCGATTTCGGCCGCACCCGTCGTGGCTGGCTCGGCGTGAACATCCAGACCGTCACCGACGAGATCGCGGAGAGCCTCGGCCTGTCGCGGGCCCGCGGCGCGCTGGTCGCGCGGGTGACCGAGAAGGGGCCCGCCGAGAAGGGCGGCATCCAGTCCGGCGACGTGATCCTGCGTTTCGACGGCAAGGACGTGACTGACATGCGGCGCCTGCCGCGCATCGTGGCGGAAACTGCGGTCGGCAAGTCGGTGCGCGTCGAGGTGTGGCGGCGCAACCAGTCGATCATGCTCGACGTCATGCTCGGCGAACTCGAGGAAAACGAGCAGCAAGCCGCGGCGCCGCAGCGGCCGCGTCCGCCGCAGGCGGCGCCGACCACCGTCGAGGCTCTGGGCATGCAGCTCAGCGCAATCACGCCGGAACTGCGCGAGCGTCATCAGATTCCGGCGGTGTCCAAGGGCGTCGTGGTGACCAAGGTCGACGACGGGTCGACCGCCGGCGAGCGGGGCCTTCGGGTCGGCGACGTCATCGTCGAGGTCGCCCAGCAGGCGGTCACTCAGCCCGGTCAGGTGCTGGACAAGGTGCAGGAGGCGCGCCGCGCCAACCGCCGCAGCGTGCTGATCATGGTCGAACGCGCCGGCGAGCAGCGTTTCGTGGGCTTGCCGGTGGAGCCGCGCGGATAGGCGGCAGGCGGTCGCGCCGGGAGGCGCGCGGTGCCGATCTCGACGACGCGGCGTGCCTGGCTGGCCGCGGCCGGTGCCGGAGGTGTGGCGCTGGGCGCGTCGCGCGCGCGCGCGGTGCCGCCCATTTCGATCGGCCTGCTGCTGGACATGACCGGGCCGCTCGCCGCGGCCTCCGAGGACATCGCCTACGGCTTCGCGCTGTGCCTCGACCAGTCCGACAGACGGGCTGGCGGCCGCCAGTTGCATGTCGTGGTCGAGGATACCGAGGGCAAGCCGGCGCGCGCCGTCGAACGCTTCGCCAAGATGGTCCAGGCGGACGGCGTCGATCTGGTGGTCGGTCCGTCCGGTTCGCCAGAGGCGCTGGCGCTGCGCGACCCCGTCCACGCCCTCGGCGTGCCGCTGCTGGTGCCCAATGCCGGCGCGAGCGCGCTGACGGCGGAGAAATGCAGCCCGTTCGTCCTGCGCGCGTCCTATGCGCACGAGCAGATCGCCGCGCCGCTGGGCGGCTGGCTGGCGCGCGCCGGGCAGGCGCGCACCGCCTACGTGCTTTGCGCCGATACGATCGCCGGCCGCGACCATGCCGCGGCCTTCCGCAAGTCGTTCCAGGCCGCCGGCGGAACCGTGGCCGGCGAGGAATTCGTCCCCGCCGCGACCCAGGATTACGGTCCCTATCTCGGGCGGCTGAAGCTGCAGCGGATGGACGCGATCTTCGCGTCCTTCTTCGGACCGGCCGCCGCGCGCTTCCTGGAAGGCGTCGACGCCTTCGGGCTGCGCGCGGCGCGCATCTGCGGACCGGGCTGGCTGGTATCGACCATCGATCTGCCGCGGCTC
>JBIKXN010000166.1:0-7403 GCA_044355765.1 Alphaproteobacteria bacterium | reverse complement strand
TCCATTCCTGGTGCAGCATCGTCTTGGTGATGCCGTTGGCGAAGGCCGGGCCTCTCGCCAGTTCTCCGGCGAGCGCCTGCGCCGCGGCGAGCAGCGTCTCGGGCGCCTCGAGCCGGTTGAAGAAACCCCAGCGCTCGCCCTCCTCGCCGCCCAGGCTTCGCCCCGTGTAGAGCAGCTCGCTCGCCCGGCCCTGGCCGATCAGCCGCGGCAGGATGGCGCAAGCGCCCATGTCGCAGCCGGCGAGGCCGACGCGGTTGAACAGGAAGGCCGTCTTGCTGCGCGCCGTGCCGATGCGGATGTCCGAGGCCATTGCGAGTATCGCGCCCGCGCCCGCGCAGACGCCGTCGACGGCCGCGACGATCGGCTGCGGACAGGCGCGCATCGCCTTGACCAGATCGCCGGTCATGCGCGTGAACATGAGGATCTCGGGGATCTTCAGGCCGATCAGCGGACCGATGATCTCGTGGACGTCGCCGCCGGAGCAGAAATTCCCTCCGGCTCCCGTCAGCACCACGGCATGCACATCCTCGGCCTGCCGCAGCAGACCGAAGAAGTCGCGCAGCTCGGCGTAGGACTCGAAGGTCAGCGGGTTCTTGCGCTCGGGGCGATCGAGCGTGATCGTGGCGACGCGCGCGGCGATCTCCAGCCGGAAATGCGCTGCGACATGGCCAGACACCCGTCGCCGGTTGCCCGCCAGCAGCGCCGGATCGACCGGCGTCGAAACTGGATCGGTCATTTCGCCTCCTTGGGCGCCGTCTGGCGCAGCCCCGCCGTCCGCAACCGCAATCCGCCCAGCTGCTGATGCAGCTTGCGCATCGCACGCGGCTCCATGTCCGCGAAGATTTCGAGGATCCAACCCTCGTGCGCGCGCGCCATCGCCTCGAAGGCGGTTTGACCCTTGGGCGTCAGGCGCAGGATCCAGGCGCGACGGTCCTGCGGATCGCCGACCCGTACCACCATGCCCTCGACCTCGAGCTCGTCGGTCAAGCCCGTGACGTTGCCGCCGGTGACCATCAGGCACCGCGACAGTTCCTTCATCCGCAGGCCGTCGGGCGCGCGATGAAGCTGGGCCAGATAGTCGAACCGCGCGAGCGAGATGCCGAAGCGCGCGCGCAGGCGGCGCCGGATCTCGTCCTCGATCTGGGTCGTGCAGGAGAGCATGCGCAGCCACAGGCGTAGCGCCGCGTGGTCGCCGGCATCGGCGCGCGCCTCGTGGCCCAGTTCGTCGATAGCGCCGAGCCGGGCGAGGCTGGGATCGGCATCCGGGATCACGGCGTCACCTCGCCGCCGCAGATCGCGATCGACTGGCCATGGACCGATCCGGCATCGGGGCCGCAGAGCCAGCGGACCGTGTCGGCGATCTCGCGCGGCTCTAGGATCCGGCCCTGCGGATTGCCAGCGGCAAGGGCCGCGCGCGCCTCCTCCGGGCTGCGGCCGGTCTTGGCCGCGACATTGGCGACGCTCGCGGCGAGCAGGTCGCTCTCGGTATAGCCGGGACAGACGGCGTTGACGGTGACGCCGCTGCGCGCGACCTCAGCCGCCAGCGCGCGCGTCAGCCCGACGACGCCGTGCTTGGCCGCGCAATAGGCAGCGACATAGGCGTAGCCCTTGAGCCCGGCGGTGCTCGCCACATTTACGATGCGACCCCAGCCGGCGGACGTCATGTCCGGCAGCGCCGCGCGGCTGCACAGGAACGTGCCGGTCAGGTTGACAGCGAGCATGCGCTGCCACAGCGCGGCGCTCGTCCGCGCGAAGGGCGCGCTCTGCGCCTGGCCGGCGTTGTTGACGAGTATCGCGAGCGGACCAAAACGTCGACGCGCGGCCTCGAAGGCGGCGGCGACCTGCGCCTCGTCGGCGATGTCCGCGGCGACGCCATGGATGCGCTCGGGCGCCTCGGCCGTCAGCGCCTCGAGCCGGGCGCCATCTCTGCCGAGCACGGTCACGCGCGCGCCTTCGCCGACCAGCATCCGCGCGATCGCGGCCCCGATCCCGCGACCGCCACCGGTGACCAGCGCGTGACGATCCGCGAGCATGCCCTGCCGCGTCGTGGCCATGATTCAGGCCTCGCCGCGCCGCGGCGCGGGCGCCGCCGCATGGGCGCGCTGGAAGCCGGCTTCGAGCTGGCCCTTGGCCGAGCGGTACTGGCGCGGCCAGTCGACCGGCGCGTAGCCGATGCGCGCCGCCTCGGTCAGCGTCCAGGCGGGGTTGGCGAGATGCGGCCGCGCGACGGCGCAGAGATCGGCGCGGCCCGCCGCGATGATGCTGTTGACGTGATCGGCCTCGCTGATCGCGCCGACCGCGATGGTCGGAATGCCCGCTTCCTGGCGGATGCGGTCGGCGAAAGGCGTCTGGAACATCCGGCCATAGACCGGCTTCTCGCGCTTGCTGACCTGGCCCGACGAGCAGTCGATCATGTCCGCTCCGGCATCCTTGAAGGCGCGGGCGATCGCTACCGCGTCCGCCGGCAGGATCCCGCCCTCGACCCAGTCATGCGCCGAGATGCGCACCGAGATCGGGCGCTCGGCCGGCCAGACGGCGCGGATGGACGCGAAGACTTCCAGCGGATAGCGCAGCCGGCCGGCGAGGTCGCCGCCATACGCGTCGTCGCGGCGATTGGTCAGCGGCGAGATGAAGCTCGACAGCAGATAGCCATGCGCGCAATGCAGTTCCAGCCAGTCGACGCCGATCGCGGCTGCGGCGCGCGCCGCGGCGACGAATTGCGCCTTCGTTTCTTCCATCTCGTCGCGCGTCATCGCGCGCGCGGTCTGGCTGACGCCCTCGACGTATTGCTGCGGCGAGGCGGAGACGATCGGCCAGTTGCCTTGCTCGAGCGGCATGTCGATGCCGTCCCAGGCAAGCCGGGTCGAACCCTTCGCCCCCGCGTGCCCGATCTGCATCCCGAAGCGCGCGTCGCTGTGCGCGTGGACCCAGGCGACGATGCGGCGCCAGGCCTCGGCCTGGGCGGCGGTGTAGATGCCGGGGCAGCCCGGCGTGATCCGGCCCTCGGGGCTGACGCAGGTCATCTCGGCGAAGACGAGGCCCGCGCCGCCCATGGCGCGCGCGCCGAGATGGACGAGGTGATAGTCGCCGACCATCCCGTCCTCGGCCGAATACTGCGCCATCGGCGAGACGACGACGCGATTCTTGAGCGTCACGCCGCGCGCCCGGTAGGGCGTGAACATCGGCGGCGGGGGCTTGCGTCCCGCGGGCGCCGCGACACCGGCGCGGTCGGCGAACCAGGCCTCGTATCCCTCGAGCCAGCCCTGGTCGCGCAGCCGCAGATTCTCGTGGCTGATGCGCTGGCTGCGCGTCAGCATCGAATACATGAATTGCGGGGGCTCCAGCTGGTCGCAATAGCGCGCGCCGCAGACCTCGAACCATTCCATCGCGTTCCAGGCCGCGTTCTGCAGCCGCAGCACGTCGATCCGCCGGCTCTCCTGCCAGCGGTCGAGGATGGCGGCGATGGCGACGCGGTCCGGCGCCGGTCCGCCGCCGGCGAAGAGCCGCGCCAGTTCGATCGCGTCCTCGATCGCGAGCTTGGTGCCCGAGCCGATGGCGAAATGCGCGGTGTGCACCGCATCGCCCATCAGCACGACATGGCTGCGGCCATTGAAATGATGCCAGCGTGCGCAGGTCACGCGCTGGAAGTTGAGCCATGCCGAACCGCGCAGATGGCGGGCATTTGTCATCAGCCGCGCACCGTCCAGGTGCCGCGCGAAGACGCGCTCGCAGAAGGCGATCGACGCGTCCTGGTCGGCGCGGTCCAGGCCATGCGCCGTCCAGACATGCTCGGGGCATTCGACGATGAAGGTCGAGGTGTCGGCGTCGAACTTGTAGATATGCGCCTGGAACCAGCCATGCTCGGTCTTCTCGAACACGAAGGTGAAGGCGTCGTAGAGCTTGTGCGTGCCGAGCCAGATGTAGCGGTTCGGCCGCACCACGATGTCCGGGCGGAAGATCGCCGCGTAGCGGCTGCGGATGCGCGAATTGATGCCGTCGCTGGCGACGATCAGATCGGCGTCGGGAAAGTCGAGATCCGAATCGACCTCGGCCTCGAAGACCAGCTTCACGCCCAGTTCCTCGCAGCGCGCCTGCAGGATGTTGAGCAGCTTCTTGCGGCCGATGCCGACGAAGCCATGCCCGCCCGAGCGGATCCGCGCGCCCTTGAACTCGAGTTCGATGTCGTCCCAATGGTTGAACGCGTCGGCGACCGCCGCGGCCGTCGCCGGATCTTCGCGCCGCATGTTGTCCATCGTCTGGTCCGAGAACACGACGCCCCAGCCGAACGTGTCGTAGGGCTTGTTCCGCTCGACGACGGTGACGTCGTGGGACGGATCCTGCCTCTTCATGAGCAGCCCGAAATACAGCCCCGCGGGTCCGCCGCCGATGCACACGATCTTCATGCCGTCCGCCCTCGCGCGTCGCTCGACTCGATGCTATTTAGTTTACAACTATACGATCTAACTTTCAATATTGCAGTCTTCAACCAAGACAGCGCGCCGCCCGGGCGATATGTCGCGGCGCCGCCGCCTTGCGGCGACCACGGCGCATGCCGCACCCTCAACGTCCCTCCGCAGAGGCAATGCGGCGGGCGGAGGGGACGATGGCCGACGATACACAGGACGCACGCAGACCCGCCGCGGCGCCCGCGCGATCGGCGCGGTCGCGGGCGAGGAGCGCGACGAAGGCGACCAACCGGTCGCACGAGCTCAGCGTGCTGCGCCGCGATCCCACGGCGATACGCCACCTGTTCGAGACCGGGGCCTATCCCTACGAGACCCGGCTGCGCGGCGGCGCCTACGAAGCGAACATGCTCGGCCTGCAGCGCGAACTGCTCAAGTGCCAGCGCTGGATCGAGCAGACCGGGCAGCGCGTCGTCGTGCTGTTCGAAGGGCGCGACGCCGCCGGCAAGGGCGGCACCATCAAGCGCTACATGGAGCATCTCAATCCGCGCACGGCGCGGATCGTCGCCCTGTCGAAGCCCAACGAGCGCGAACGCACGCAGTGGTATTTCCAGCGCTACATCCAGCATCTGCCCGCGGCCGGCGAACTCTGCCTGTTCGACCGTTCCTGGTACAACCGCGCCGGCGTGGAGCGGGTGATGGGGTTCTGCACCCCGAACGAGTATCTCGAGTTCATGCGCGAATGCCCGCTGCTCGAGCAGATGCTCGTGCGCTCGGGCATCAGGCTGATCAAATACTGGTTCTCGGTGTCGCGCGACGAGCAGGCGCGACGCTTCAAGGCGCGCGAGACCGACCCCCTCAAGCAATGGAAGCTGTCGCCGATCGACCGCGCCTCGCTCGACAAGTGGGATGCGTATACCGAGGCGAAGGAAGCGATGTTCTTCTACACCGACACCGCCGACGCCCCGTGGACCGTGGTCAAGGCCGACGACAAGAAGCGCGCGCGCCTCAACTGCATGCAGCATTTTCTCGCCGCGATGCCCTATCCCGACCGCGACCGCTCCGTGGCGATCCCGCCGGATCCGCTGATCGTCGGCACCACCGACCATGTCATCGGCCGCGACACGAGGATCATCGACAAATCGACCCATCCGGACCTTAAACGGGGCCGCGCGGACCAGCCCGTCTCCCCGCCCTGAGGCAACCGCCGCGCGAGCGCCGCCTCGTCCCGGATCGGCGGGACGGAACGCACGATCAGGGCAGCTCGGCCGCGCCTGCGCCGAGGGCGCGCTGCATCAGGACGGAATCGACCCAACGGCCGAGCTTGAAGCCGACCGCCTCGATCGTGCCGACCATCCGAAAGCCGAACCGGGCGTGCAGGCGGATCGAGGCCTCGTTGGCGCTATCGCCGATCACGGCGATCATCTGCCGCGCGCCCAGCGCCGTAGCCTGCTCGACCAGCGGCGCGAGCAGCCGCGCGCCGATCCCCGTCCGCTCGAGCCCGGGCGCCACATAGATCGAATCCTCGACCGAATAGCGATAGCCCGAGCGCGGCCGGTATTGGCTGCAATAGGCGTAGCCGACGATCGCATCGGCCCGCGTCGCGACCAGATAGGGAAAACCGCGCGCCAATATGTCGGCGCGGCGGCGCGCCATCTCCTCGGCGGCCGGGGCGACCTCCTCGAAGGAGGCGAGCCCGTGCAGCACGTGATGCGCGTAGATCCGCGCTATCGCGTCGACATCGCCCTCGCGCGACGGGCGGACCTCGAGAACCGGGGGGACCGCCATCATGGCGCGGCTTGCGCCATGCCCGCGCCGTCTGGTCGCTGCGCGGCGTCGGCGAGGAACATGTAGAGCTTGCCGATGTCGGACGTCAGGAACGCTGCGGTCAGCACCGCGTCGGGATCGGCAGCGACGGCCGCCGCGCGCAACGCCTCGAACTGACGGATATAGGCGTCGACATGGCCGCGGAACGCCGGGTCGTCGGCATACTTCGCCCGCGCGATCCGGCCGTCCGCGCCTTCCACCGTGAGCATGCGGCGCACGAAGACGCCGCGGTCGCCGGCGACATAGGCGGACATCAGCCGCTCCGGCAGCGTCGGCGACAGGCAGCGCGACAGATCGATCGCCAGCGCGTTGAGACCGTCGACGACCGCGCGCGAGGCCTTCAGGAAGCCGCCGCGCCGACGGTCGATGTCGCTGGCCGCGAGGTCTTCGGCGGCCTGCCGTGCCAGTCCGGCGGCGGTCGCGAGGGCGTCGCCGTGTCCGCGCAGCCTCTCGGTCGCGGCATCGAGCACGTCCTGCCCGCGCGCCGTGGCGTCCGCGAGCAGCGCGGCGACGCCGGCGAACCGCGTCTCGATCTCCGCGGCGCGCGCTGCCGACATGTCGGCGGCGCGCGCCATCTCGGCGCCGCGCGCCGCGGCCGCCTCTGCGAGCACGCTCGCGCGGTCCATGGCGGCGTCGAGGCGCGCGGCACGCGCCTCGAGATCCGCGCACAGCGCCTGCAGCTCCCCGAGCGCCGCCGAGGCGCCGTCGCTCGCCGCGCGCATCCCCGCGCGCTGCGCCGACGCGGCGGCGTCCAGGCGCGCCGCCGACGCATCGGCATGCTGCTCGATCTCGGCGACATGCGCGCGCAGCGCCGCGGCCGCGTCAGCTGCACGCTGCGCCGCGGCCTCGGCGGCTTCGCGCAGGCGTCGCTCCTGGTCGCCAAACGCGCCGTCGACCGCGAGCACGCGGCCCTGCGCGGAATCCGCGGCGAGGGCGATGCGGCCGGCGGCGCCGTCGAGCGCCGCCACCGCGGCCGCGAGGTCGCGCGCCGCCGTCTCGGCCGCCCGCGCGACCTCGGCGCCACGCTGCCGCAAGGCGTCCGCGACCGCGTCGATGCCCGTGCGCGCGGCGTCGGCAGCGTTGCCGACGGACTGGGCGCGATCCACGAGCGCCAGACCCGCGGTCTCAAGCGCGGCGCCGGCGCTCGCAGCCGTGTCGCGCAGCTGCTCGACG
>JBIKXN010000002.1:0-24376 GCA_044355765.1 Alphaproteobacteria bacterium | reverse complement strand
CGCATCACCCAGGGCGGCGAGTCGATCGACAAGTGCCTCGACTGGGCGCAGAAGGAACTGCAGGGCTTCAAGCGCGCCTGAGTTGACCACGACGGCCGCGCGGCGGGCGGAAGCTTCCCGCCGCGCGGAGCGCCCCAAGGACAGGAAGGACAGCGTCATGGCATCCGACGCCGCGGTCGCCCCGCCATCGCGCGCGCCGCGCTCGAGCCTGCGAAAGGCGGCGCAGAGGCGCTCGACCATCGCCTTCCTGATGACGCTGCCGCTGATCCTTCTCATCGGCGGACTGGTCGTCTATCCCGCCGGCTACGCGCTGCATCTGTCGACGCTCAACAAGTCGATGGAGGAATTCGTCGGATTCGAGAATTTCGAATTCCTGTTCGACCGCGAGACGTTCTGGATGGTGGTCTGGCAGAGCTGCATCTTCGCGCTCACCGCCGTCCTGTTCAAGGCGCTGATCGGCTTCGTCGTCGCCCATCTCGTCCACAACATCCCGCTCAAGGGCCAGCGCAAGTGGCGCGGCATGCTTCTCATTCCGTGGGTGATACCGCCGGCGATGAGCACGCTCGTCTGGCTGTGGATGTTCGATTCCTCCTACAGCGCCTTCAACTGGCTGCTGGAGGGGGTCGGCGGACCGCGCATTCCCTGGCTGGGCGAGACCGGATGGGCGCGCTTCTCGATCATCCTCGTCAATGTCTGGTACGGCGCGCCGTTCTTCATGATCATGTATCTGGCGGCGCTGAAGTCCGTGCCCGAGCAGCTCTACGAGGCGGCCGAGATCGACGGCGCGGGCTGGTGGCAGCGCATGTGGTTCATCACGCTGCCGATGATGCGCAACATCATCGCCATCACCGTGCTGTTCTCGACGATCGTCACCTTCGCGAATTTCGACATCGTGCGGGTCCTGACATCCGGCGGGCCGATCGACACGACGCATGTCTTCGCCACCTATGCCTTCAAGCTCGGAATCGAGGCTGGCGACATCCCGCTGGGCGCGGCGGTGTCGCTGTTCATGTTCCCGCTTCTCGGGATCGCGGCGATCGCCATCCTGCGCGACGTGTCCAGACGAGGGAACCAGAGCTGATGACCGGCGTTCCGACGACCATCCCGACCGCATCGCGGCAACCAGGCAGCATCCGCAAGAGCAGGCGCTGGGCGCTGATCTGGAGCTACGTGTTCCTGGCCATCTTCGCGGGGTTCTTCCTGCTGCCCCCGATCTACATGGTCATCACATCGCTCAAGACCAGCGCCGAGATCTCCGCGGCGACGAACCCGTGGTGGGTCCAGAACCCTACCCTGGCCAACTACACGACGTTGCTTGGCTCGCGGGAGTTCATGATCTTCTTCCGCAACTCCGCGGTGGTGTCGACCTGCGTGGTGATCATCACCATGCTGATCAGCGTCCTCGCCGCCTTCGCGCTGGCGCGGATGAAGTTCTGGGGGTCGGCGACGCTCGCGACCGGCGTGTTCCTGACCTATCTCGTGCCGGACACGCTTCTGTTCATCCCGCTGTTCAAGATATTCGTCTGGATACACGAACTGACCGGCATCCAGTTCATCAACCGGTGGTGGATGCTGATCATCCTCTATCCGACCCTGACCGTGCCGTTCTGCACCTGGATCATGATCGGGTATTTCGCCTCCATCCCCAAGGAGCTGGACGAGGCGGCGATCATGGACGGCGCCTCCTACATGCAGGTGCTGACGAAGATATTCATCCCGGTCGCGCTGCCGGGGATCATCGCCGCGACCATCTTCGCCTTCACGGTTTCCTGGGCACAGTTCCTCTACCCGCTCGCCTTCACGACATCCGCCGACCAGCTGGTCCTGCCGGTGGGCATCGTCACGACGCTGATCAAGGGCGACATCTTCAACTGGGGCCAGATCATGGCCGGCGCGCTGCTCGGCGCCCTGCCTCCGCTCGTCATCTATGCGTTCTTGATGGACTACTACATCGCCGGCCTTACCTCCGGCGCGACGAAAGGCTGACCGATGGCGGACGTGAAGCTGCGCAAGCTGGTGAAGCGCTACGACCAGGTCGAAGCCGTGCGCGGCATCGACCTCGATATCGCGGACCACGAATTCGTCGTCCTGGTCGGACCCTCGGGCTGCGGCAAGACCACGACGCTGCGGATGATCGCCGGACTCGAGGAGATCACCGACGGCGAGATCCAGATCGCGGGCGAAGTGGTGAACGACATCCCGCCCAAGGATCGCGACATCGCGATGGTGTTCCAGAACTACGCGCTCTACCCGCACATGACCGTTACCGAGAACATGTCCTTCGGCCTGCGCCTCAAGCGCTTCGCCCAGGAGGTCATCTCCGGTCGCGTATCCGAGGCGGCGCAGATTCTCGACATCCGCGAACTGCTGGAACGCAAGCCGCGCCAGCTCTCGGGCGGTCAGCGCCAGCGTGTCGCCATGGGCCGCGCCATCGTGCGCCATGCGAAGGTGTTCCTGTTCGACGAGCCGCTGTCCAATCTCGACGCCAAGCTGCGCGTCCAGATGCGCACGGAGATCAAGAAGCTCCATCTGCGCCTGCGCACCACGACCGTCTACGTCACGCACGACCAGGTGGAAGCGATGACGCTGGCGGACCGGGTGGTGGTCATGAACAACGGCCGTATCGAACAGGCGGGCGCGCCCACCGAACTCTACACCTCGCCGCGCACCCGCTTCGTCGCGGGGTTCATCGGCTCTCCGGCCATGAACTTCATTCCCTGCGCGCTCGAACGATCAGCCGGCGCCCTGCGCGTCGCGATCCCCGGCGGTCCGTCCTTCGCGGTCCCCGCCGAGCGCACGCAGCGCTACGCGGCGGCGCTCGGCAAGAAGCTGCTGCTCGGCCTGCGCCCGGAGCACATCACCGATGTGGGCGAGTCCGCCAACGCGCATCCCGGCGTGCAGGGCTTCGAGACGACGCTCGACGTGACCGAGCCGATGGGCATGGAGACGCTGATCTATTTCCCGCTGGCCGGAGCGCAGATCTGCGGCCGCGTCGATCCGACGGCCGGCGCCTTGCCCGGCCGGGACATGAAGCTGGTGGCCGATCTTCGGCACATGCATCTGATCGACGACGAGACCGGCCTCGTCCTGTGATCCCGGCGATGGGCGAGGACCCGGCGCATGAGTGACGGCAAGGTGGTCTGGGTGACCGGTGCCGGCACCGGCATCGGCCGCGCGAGCGCGATCCTGCTGGCGACGCGCGGGCACAGTCTGGTGCTGTCGGGACGCCGCTCCGGTCCGCTGGAGGAAACCGCGGCCATCGCCCGGGCGGCACGCGCAGACGCGGATGTCCTCTGCGCGCCCGCAGACCTCGCCCGCCGCGACGAGGCGGAGTCGGCGGTCGCCGCGACCCTCTCCCGGCACGGTCGCCTCGACGCGGTGGTCGGCGCGGCCGGCGTCAACGTCACGAAACGGATGTGGTCGGAACTCTCGGCCGAGGACATGGACCATGTCCTCGACGGCAACCTGCGCAGCCAGATGTACACCGTCGCCGCCGCGCTGCCCGCCATGCGCGCACGCAGAGACGGCGTCTTCGCAATCGTCTCGTCGATCGCCGGCCGCGTCGTCGGCGCGCTGAGCGGACCGATGTACACGACCGCCAAACACGGACTGACCGCGCTGTCGCACGCGATCAATGTCGAGGAATGTGTCAACGGCATCCGCGCCTGCGCCATCCATCCCGGCGAGGTGGACACGCCCATGCTGGCGCAGCGGCCCAGGAAGCTTTCGGAGGCCGAGCTGGCGACCGTCCTGCAGCCCGGGGACGTTGCCGAGGTGGTGCGCTTCGTCGTCGAGACGCCCGCCCATGTCTGCCTCAACGAGATTTGGGTCACGCCGACGCATAATCGCGGCTACATCGCCCAGCTCGGCCGCGGGTCCTGAACCCGCGCGGATTGACGCGCCCGGCGGCATCTCCCATTTTCCACGGCGGTGCGGTCGGGACAGGCGAGGCTTGCGTGGCGACGAAACATGTGGCGATCGACATCGGCGGCACCTTCACCGACCTCGTGCTGGAGGACGCCGGGCGGATTTGGACGCGCAAGGTCCTGACCACGCCGCGCGCGCCCGAACAGGGCGTCATGACCGGCCTGCGCGAGATCCTGGCGGAAGCCGGATTGCGCGCCGGCGACCTCGACATGCTGCTGCATGGGACGACGCTGGCCACCAACGCGATCCTCGAGCGCAAAGGCGCGCGCACCGCGCTGATCGCGACCGAGGGCTTCCGCGACGTCGTGGAGATCGCCTACGAGAGCCGCTACGACCAGTACGACATCTCGATCGAGAAGCCGGTGCCGCTCGTTCCGCGCCATCTGCGATTCACGATTCCCGAACGCGTCGACGCCGCCGGCGGCGTGCGACGTCCGCTGGACGAGGCCGCGGTCCGCGCGCTGGCGCCCGTGCTGCGCCGCGAGGAGATCGGCGCTGTCGCCGTCGCGCTGCTCCATTCCTACGCCAACCCGGCGCACGAGGAACGTATCCGGGCGATCCTGGCCGAGGTGCTACCCGACCTGCCGGTCTCGCTGTCGAGCGAGGTCTGTCCCGAGATCCGCGAATACGACCGCAGCTCGACGACCATCGCCAACGCCTATGTGCAGCCGCTGATGGCCCGTTATCTCACGCGGCTCGGCCAGATGCTCGCCGAGGAAGGATTCGGTGGTCCCGTCTATCTGATGACCTCCGGCGGCGGGCTCACCACGCTGGCGGCGGCGGCGCGCTTTCCGATCCGCCTCGTCGAGAGCGGTCCCGCGGGCGGGGCGATCCTCGCCTCCTGGCTGGCCGCGCAGGCGCGCGAGGACAGCGTCGTCTCCTTCGACATGGGCGGCACGACGGCGAAGATCTGCCTGATCGAGGATGGCCGTCCGCAGAGCTCGCGCAGCTTCGAGGTGGATCGCGCAGCCCGGTTCCTGAAGGGCTCGGGTCTGCCGCTGCGCATCCCCGTGATCGAGATGGTGGAGATCGGCGCCGGCGGCGGGTCGATCGCGCGGATCGACCAGCTCGGCCGGATCGCGGTCGGCCCGGACAGCGCCGCATCGGAGCCAGGCCCTGCCTGCTACGGCCGTGGCGGGACGCAACCGACGGTCACCGACGCGGACCTCGCCATGGGGCGGATCGATCCCGATCGGTTCGCGGCGGGCCGGATACCGCTCGATCCCGGTGCCGCTCGGGCCGCGATCGACGCGACGATCGGCGCGCCGCAGCGCCTGCCGACCGAGCTCGCGGCCTTCGGCATCGCCGAAATGGTCGACGAGACGATGGCGAGCGCCGCGCGCGTCCACGCGGTCGAACGCGGCAAAGCGATCGGCGCGCATACGATGATCGCCTTCGGCGGAGCCGCGCCGCTGCATGCGGCACGCGTCGCGGAGAAGCTGGGCATCGCACGCGTCATCGTGCCCGCCAATGCCGGAGTCGGGTCGGCCATCGGCTTCCTGCGCGCCCCCGTCGCCTACGAGGTCGTGCATAGCCGCTACATGAAACTGTCCGCCTTCGACGCCGCCGGCGCCAGCGCGCTGGTCGACCGGCTCGCGGCGGAAGCGCGGGCGGTCGTCGAACCCGGCGCCGGCGGCCGACCGGTCGCGGAGACACGCGGCGCCTTCATGCGCTATGTCGGCCAGGGGCACGAGATCCTCGTGCCGATCCCTTCGCGCCCGCTCGCCGCCGGCGACGAGGCTGAGCTGCGGACGCGTTTCGAAGCCGCCTATGCGCAACTCTTCGCGCGGATCATTCCCGGCGCCGAGATCGAGATTCTGAGCTGGTCGGTCGTCGCCGGCACGACGCCGGAACGGCCCGTGCCGCCGCCCGTCCCCGTCCCCACGGCGGCGCCGGCGCCGTCGTCGACGCGGCGCGTCTTCGAGCCCGGCCTCGGCAGGTCGGTCGACATGCCGGTCTACCGGCGCGCCGAGATGGCGCCGGGCAGCCGGATCTCCGGCCCCGCCCTGATCGCCGAGGACGAGACCACGACCTTCGTGACGGCCCGTTTCGATGCCGCCATCGACGGCGCGCGCAGCATCGTGCTGTCGCGCAAACCCGTCCAATCCTGACCGTGCCGAGGACTATCGCGATGACCAGGACCGACACGCAAGGTCTCGACCATATCCGGCTGCAGATCATGTGGAATCGCCTGATCGCGGTGGTCGAGGAGCAGGCGCAGACGCTGATGCGCACGGCCTTCTCGCCGATCGTGCGCGAGGCCGGCGACCTGTCGGCGGGCGTGTTCGACCTGTCGGGCCGCATGCTGGCGCAGGCCGTCACCGGCACGCCCGGCCATGTCAACTCGATGGCCGAGTCGGTGAGGCACTTCATCGCCGCCTTCCCGCCGGCGACGATGGAGGACGGCGACATCTACATCACCAACGACCCTTGGAAAGGGACCGGTCATACGAACGATTTCGTCGTGACCACGCCGGTCTTCCGCAGGGGAAGGCTGGTGGCCCTGTTCTGCTGCACCAGCCATCTCATGGACATCGGCGGCATCGGCTTCGGGCCGGACGCCACCGACGTCCACATGGAAGGCCTGTTCATTCCCATGCTCAAGCTCGCCGAGCGCGGCAGGATGAACGACACGCTGATGGCGATGATCCGCGCCAACACGCGCCTGCCGGTCGATACGGTCGGCGATGTCTACAGCCTCGCCGCCTGCAACGACGTCGGCGCGAAGCGGCTGCTGGAGATGATGGACGAGTTCGGAATCGAGACGCTGGATGCGCTCGCCGACTTCGTCTGCGAGTCCTCGCGCCGCGCGGTCCTCGCCGAGATCGCCAAGCTGCCCAAGGGCAGCTGGACCAACCGCATGACGACCGACGGCTACGACGCGCCGATCGAACTCGTCGCCAGGCTGACCGTCTCGGACGAGGGCATCCATGTCGACTACACGGGCACCTCGCCGGTCTGCGGCAAGGGGATCAACGTGCCGATCGCCTACACGACGGCCTATACCGTCTTCGGGTTGGGCTGCATCGTCGCGTCGCGGATCCCCAACAACGCCGGATCGCTGGCCCCGCTCACGGTGAGCGCGCCGCCGGATTGCATCCTCAACGCCCAGCCGCCGGCGCCTGTGCTTTCTCGCCACGTGATCGGCCAGATGCTGCCCGACGTCGTGTTCGGCTGCCTGCGCCAGGCGATCCCCGACCGCGTGCCGGCCGAGGGAACCTCGTGCCTGTGGATGCTGAATCTGCGCGGGCCGATGCCGGGCGGCGACGGCAGCCGCCGGTTTTCCATGGTCGTGACGTCCAACGGGGGCACCGGCGCGCGCCCCGACAAGGACGGGTTGTCGGCAACGGCCTATCCGTCCGGCGTCCGCGGCACCCCGATCGAGATCGCCGAATCGATGCTGCCGGTGATCTTCTGGCGCAAGGAACTGCGTCCCGACAGCGGGGGCGCCGGCCGCACCCGCGGCGGGCTGGGCCAGGAGATCGAGGTGGAGAGCGCGGCCGGGCTGCCTTTCCAGCTGCTCGCGGCCTTCGACCGCATCGATCATCCGCCGCGCGGCCGCGACGGTGGCGGCGATGGCGCCCGCGGCTATCTGGGTCTCGAAGCCGGCGGCAAACTCAAGGGCAAGGGGTTCCAGACCATCCCGCCGGGCGACCGTCTGGTGATACGCACGCCCGGAGGCGCCGGCATCGGCCCCGCCGGGCAGCGCAGCGCAGATGCCCTGGCGCGCGACCTGCGCGACGGGCTGGTCAGCCGCGAGGCGGCGAACGCGCAGTACCGTTCGGACGGCGACGCCGCCGAGTGACGGCGCGCGGCCACCGGTTCAGGTCGCGCCCGGAGGCTTGCCCAGCGGCTCCCCAACCCCCGTGCGCTCGACGATCAGTCCGTAGTGCTCGGTGCGGCGATTGCGCGCGAAGTTGAAGATGTTCTGCTTGTAGACCGCGCAGCGGTCGAGATCGCAGCGGGCGACGACGATCTCGTCGCCCAGCGTGCTGGCCTGGGCGACGATCTCGCCGGAGGGCGCGACGATGCAGCTCTGCCCGATCTGGTCGACCCCCTCCTCCATGCCGGCCTTGGCCACCGCCACGGCCCAGGTGCCGTTCTGGTAGGCGCCGGCCTGGACCGACAGGTGGTTGTGGAAATTGTTGAGATCGTCGGTCTCCGGCGTGTTCGGATTGTGGACGGGGGTGTTGTAGCCGAGCATCACAAGCTCGGCTCCCTGCAGTCCGAGCACGCGCCAGCTCTCGGGCCAGCGCCGGTCGTTGCAGATCATCATCCCCATCCGGCCGCCCATCGTCTCCCAGACCGGGAAGCCGAGATCGCCGACCTCGAAATAGCGCTTCTCCAGGTTCTGGAACGGATGTTCCGGGCGGTGCCGGTCGGTGCCGGGCAGATGGATCTTGCGATACTTGCCGACGACGCGCCCCTGCCGGTCGACCAGGATCGCGGTGTTGAAACGGCGCTTTCGCCCCGCCGACAGGTCGAGTTCGCAATAGCCCAGCTTGAAGCCGATGCCGAAGCCGCGCGCGGCGTCGAAGAGCGGCTGGACGGCCGCATTGGGCATCTCGCGCTCGAACCAGCCGTCCAGTTCGCCCTCGTCCTCGATCCACCAATGCGGAAAGAAGGCGGTCAAGGCCGCTTCGGGGTAGACGACGATGTCGGCGCCCATGCGCCGCGCGTCCTCCATCAGGGCGATCAGGCGCGCCACGGCATCCTGACGCGACTGCGTGCGCGGGATCGGGCCCAGCTGGGCGGCGGCGACGATCAGCGTGCGCGACATGGTTGCGCTCCCCGGGCAAGCGCCGTCACTGGGGTCGGATGTCCTCGGCCAGCGTCGATTCGTCGACCCGCGGGGTCAACCTGAGCGTCCGCCGGGTCGCCCAGACATTGACCTGGAAATGGCTCGGAATGACCGCCAGGTCTTCAAGGCCGACGCGCTGGATCTCGCGCAGCGCGCGTTCGCGCGCCGACCTGTCCATCTCGACCCGGGCGCGCGCCAGCATTCCGTCAGCGGCGTCGCTCGACCAGCGGCCATAATTGTTCGTCGCCCTGGTCTGGAAGGTCTCGCGCAGGATCACGTAGGAATCGCCGTTGGTGAAGCCCCAGCCGACCAGGGCGAAGGAGAACTCGAAGCGCCGCGCCTCGTTGAAATAGACGGCGAGCGGCAGGCTGGCGACCTTTGCCTCGATGCCGATCCGCGCCAGCATCTGCGCGACGGCCTGCGCCTGCTTCAGGTCGTTGGGATAGCGATTGGCGGTCACATGGATGGTCAGCCTGAACCCGTCGGCGAACCCCGCCTCCGCCATCAGCCGCCGCGCCGCCGCCAGATCCGGCGCAGGCATGCGGAAATCAGGATCGTGCCCGGGAATTCCCGGCGGGACCACCTGGTGCGCGGCGACCGCGAGACCGTCCATGACCTGGCCGACCATGGCGCCGCGATCGAGCACGAGGGCGATCGCGCGCCGCACCCGGATATCCCGCAACGGATTGGCGATCATCGATCCGTCCTTGCCGGTCGCATGCGGCGTGGTCTCGCGGAAGACGTCCATCGTCCAGAAGATCACGCGCGAGGACTGCCCCTGCCAGACGGCGAGCCGCGCGTCGCGCGACAGCCGCGCGACGTCGATCGGCGGCACGTCGTTGATCGCGTCGACATCGCCCGCCAGAAGCGCCGCGACACGCGCGCCGGGATTCGTGATGGGCCGCAGCACCACCTCGTTCCACACCGGCTTGCCGCGCCAGTGCCCGGGATCGGCCGCCAGACGTACATGGCTGCCCGCGACCCATTCGACGAACCTGTAGGGACCGGTGCCGATGGCATGGCGGCCGGTGTTGAAGTCGCCCGGCTCGGCGCGCTCGCCGATGCGATGGCTGACGATCGCGATCGGCGCGAGATTGTTGGCCAGCGTGGGCAGCGGCAGCCGCGTGCGGATCCGCACGCGGTGGTCGCCGACCGCCTCGACATCGACGATGTCCTCCAGATGGCGCCGATAGCTCGACGGAGCGCCAGGAATGTCCGGCGCGCGCCGGAACGAATGCACGACGTCGCGCGCGGTAAAGGGCGAGCCGTCGTGGAACCGGACCCCCTGGCGAAGCTCGATGTCCCAGACCAATGGATCGACGCCCACCTGCCACGACACCGCCAGTCCCGGACGCAGCGACATGTCGGGCGCCACGTCGACCAGCGAGTCGAAAATGTGCTGGCGCACCACCACGTTGGTGCCGATCTCCGCGAAATGGGGATCGATCGAGGTCGTATCGGTGGAGATCCCGATCCGCAGCGTCCCCGCCCAGCCGGGCGCGACGCCCAGAAGAAGGACCAGCAGCAGCGCGAACCGCGACATCGAAACCATAGGATCCCCTTTCGCCCGGGAGTAGGGTCCAGAGTGACGCCGCGACCGGAGTTTGGCAATCCGCCCCGGTGCGCCAGGGAGGATGCAATGACCGGAACCGCCGCGAGCGGCGACATCGACATCGACCTGGATCGTCCCGGCAAACGCTTCGGAACGATCCGCCTCGTCCACTCGGACAACCGCAACGCCTTTTCCGTCGTGCCGGTCCCGATCGCCGTCATCGTGGGTGGCGACGGCCCTGGCGTGATGCTCAGCGGCGGCACGCATGGCGACGAATACGAAGGCCAGGCCGTGATGCAGGCCCTGTTGCGCGAGATCGAACCCGCGCAGGTCGCGGGCCGCCTCTACATCCTGCCGGCGCTGAACTATCCGGCCGTTCTCGACGCCGCACGCTGCTCTCCGCTCGATGGCGGCAACCTGAACCGCGTCTTTCCCGGCGATCCGAAGCTTGGCCCGACCTCGGCGCTGGCCGCGGTCGTCGCACGCGAGATCATCCCGCGATGCCGCTACGCCATGGACCTGCACAGCGGCGGCAGGAGCAGCGTCTACACCCCGTGCACCTATCTGCACTGGGGCGGCGACGCGGCGCATCGCCGCGCCAAGCTCGACGGCGCGCGCGCGTTCGCGGCGCCCAGCGTCGTCATCGCGACCGGCGCCGCAAATTCCGGGTCGATGACGGCCGAGTGCGACCGCCAGGGGGTCGTGATGGTGTCGACCGAGTTGGGCGGCGGCGGAACGATCGACCGTGCAATGCTGCGCATCGGCCGCGACGGCGTGCGCCGCGCGCTGGCCCATTGGGGGCTGCTGCGCGGCGTCCAGGCCCCCGCTCTCGCCGATCCGCGCCTGATGGTGCTGCAGGGCAAGGCCGCCACCCCGATGGCGGAGACCGACGGCATCTTCGAGCCCGCCTGCGATCTCGATACCGAAGTCGTGGCCGGCGAGCGCGCCGGAACGATCTACCCGATCGGGGAACTGGCGCGACCGCCGGTCCATGTCGCCTTTCCGGCGTCGGGGATCGTGGTCTCCCGCCGCGTCGGCGCACTCGTCCGGCGCGGCGATCTCCTCTACAACCTCGCCAGTCCGGCCGACCATGCCGGCCTGGGACTCGCCTGACGCCAAGAGAGGAATGCACGCCATGGCCAATGACGCCGACGAAGCGCTGTTCGCCGAACTGCGCAAGATCGACACGCCCACGATCACCAACGTGGTCGCGACCTACCCCAAGAGCAGTCTCTGCCTCGGCCTCTATAATCCCTGGACCGAGAACTGGTACACGGACACGTCGATCCGCTGCGTCTATCCAGAGCATGGCGCCGTGATCGGCTATGCCGTCACCTGCGTCTTCGGCCTGCCCGATCCGAATTTCTCGGGGCGGCTGAGCTTCCTCGACGTGATCGACGCGCTCGATGCCATGAAGAAGCCGACCATCCTGGTGATCCAGCAGAAATGGCCGCCCGAACTGATGGCGAAGGCCGGACTGGCCGGAGAGATCATGGCGACCTCGATGCAGGCCATCGGCTGTGTCGGCCTGCTGTCCAACGGCCCGTCGCGCGACGTCGACGCGATCCGGCGCATGAAGTTCCAGATGCTGCTCGGCGGCGTCACCGCCGGTCACGGCGAGATGGCGGTGCAGTCGGTCAACGTTCCGGTCTCGGTCGGCGGCATGGACGTCGCGCCGGGCGAGATCGTCCACATGGACGAGAACGGCGCGGTGAAGTTCCCCGCGGACAAGACCGCGGCGGTGCTTGCCAACGCGAAGGCGATGCTCGCGGACGAGGCGGTCAAGCTCGCCGCGCTGCGCCAGGCGCGCAGCGCCGCCGAGATCCGCGCGATCCATGGCGGCGGGCAGTACGGCGCGAAGAAGTCCTGAGCGCCGCGGCCGGCCCCCGCCGCGCGCCGGCCGCTTCCCGCGATGACCGACGGCAAGCTCCAGGACCGTCCGCTGGCCGGTATCGCCTTCATGGTCACCGCCTTCGTCACCGTCGCAGTCGGCGACGCGTTGACCAAGGCGGTGATCGTGGCGCTGCCGATCGCCCAGTTCCTTGTCCTGCGCAGCGCGTCGGTCCTCATCCTCCTCTTGCCCGTCTTCCTGCGCGCCGGCGGACTGGTGGTGTTCAGGACCGAGCGTCTCGGGCTCCATCTCCTACGCTGCGCGCTCAACGGCGCGTCGCTGCTGCTGTTCTACGTGGCGCTGCGACGGCTGGAACTCGCCACCCTGTTCGCGATCGGTTTCGTCGGACCGCTGCTGATGACGGCGCTGTCGGTGCCGATCCTCGGCGAGCGGGTGGGACCGCATCGCTGGGCCGCGATCGCGATCGGCTTCCTGGGTGCGCTCGTCATCGTCAACCCGGGCGCCGGGGGCTTCGAGCCGGCGGCGCTCATCGCGATGGCGGGCACCGCGCTCTGGGCCACCAGCATGGTGCTGGTGCGCAAGATGAGCGCCACCGAGAGCGATGCCGCCCTGCTCGCCTACATCAACGTCTCGCTGCTGCTGCTCGGTGCGGTGGGCGCGCCCTTCGTCTGGGGCGAGGTGACGCTCGCCCAGACGGGTTTCATCGCGATGCTGGCGGTGACGCTGGTCGCCGGACAGTGGCTGATGCTGCGTGCCTTCCGCCTCGCGCCCATCGGCGTCGTCGCGCCGTTCCAGTACACGGGGATCGTCTGGGCGACGCTGATCGGCTGGGCGTTCTGGAACGAGTTCCCGGCGCCGAATGTGTGGGTGGGCGCTGCGATCCTGATCGCGAGCGGGCTGTATGTGATGTGGCGCGAGCGGATCCGCTCGCGCCAGAGGGCGTCCGCTCGATCCGCCTGACCGCTACGCCGCCGGCATGTCGAAGATCCTGCCGCGATTGAGCAGGCCATGCGGGTCGAGCGCCGCCTTGATCCGCCGCATGATCTCGATTTCGGCGGGCGACCGGCTGAGGCCGAGATAGGATTTCTTCTCGAAGCCGACGCCGTGCTCGGCCGAGACAGAGCCGCCAAGGGCGCCGATCGACCCGTAGACCGCGTCGTTGATGATCTTCTTCATCTCCGGACGCTCGGCCGGGTAGCCGGAGACGAAATGCAGGTTGCCGTCGGCGACATGCCCGAAGGTCTGGAACACCGACAGGCCGTGGCCACGCAGCGTCGCATGCAGTTCCCGGACCCAGCCGTCCATCGCCTGGATCGGCAGGCTGACGTCGAAACCGACCGCAGGCAGCATCGCCCGCGTCGCCTCGCCGGATGCGTCGCGCAGCGCCCAGAGCTGGTTGGCTTCGCTCAGGGATTGCGCGAGGACCGCGTCGGCGCCGGGATGGGTCTCCGCGAAAGCGGCCAGCGTCTCCATCAGCGCATCGCGATCCCGCTCGCCGTCCGTCCCGAGCGTCTCGATCAATGCATAGATCGGACGCCACTGCGCGAACGGATTGCGCCCGACTCCGAGCTTGCCCGCGACCAGCTCGAAATAGTCCCGCCACATCACCTCGAAACTCGTCAGCCGCGCGCCGAGGCTGCGCCGACACTGCGTCAGCAGATCGACGACATCCCCGAAACCTTCGAGCGCGACAAGCGCGGTGTCGCGGCTGGTCGGCTCGGGCTGGAGGATCAGCACCGCACGGGTGACGATCCCCAGCGTACCCTCGCTGCCGATCATGAGATGCTTGAGGTCGTAGCCCGCATTGTCCTTCATCATCTTGCCCAGGCGCGAGACGACGGTGCCGTCGGGCATCACCGCCTCCACGCCCAGCACCGAGTTGCGCGTCATGCCGTAGCGCAGAACACGGTTGCCACCGGCGTTCGTGGACAGGATACCGCCGACCTGGCACGAACCGCGGCTACCGATGTCGACGGGAAAGAAGAGCCCCTGCGCCTGAGCCGCCTGCTGCACGGTCTCGAGCGGGACGCCCGACTCGACGGTGCAGGTCGCCGTGACCGGATCGATCTCCTCGATGCGGTTCAGCCGCTCGAGCGACATCACGACCTCGCCGGCCTGCGGCACCCCGCCATGGACCAGCCCCGTCATGCCGCCCTGGACGACCACGGGCTGCCGCAGCCGGTGCAGCACGCGCATGCAGCCCGCGACGGCCTCCGGCGTGGCCGGCCGCAGCACGGCGACCGGATCGCCGCGCATGCCCTTCCAGTCGACGCGGTAGCGGTCTCCGGCCTCGTCCGGAGCGATGAAGCCGGGGCCGTCGAGCACGTCGCGCAGCGCCTCACGCAGGCTGGCTGCGCGTGTCGCGATGTCGTCGGGCATGATTGTCCTCCGTCGGTCAGGCGGCGAGGCCGGCATGCCGCCGGGCGCTCGCGAGGAACGCATCGACGTCGCACGGCGCGGTGTCGTAGCCGGCGACAAGACGTATCAACTCACGATCCTCTCCGGGCCAGCGGTAGAAGCGCGCGCCGTCGCGCTCAAGACCGTCGAGAACGACGGTCGGCAGCCGCACGAAGATCTCGTTGGCCTCGACCAGGTCGCGGAAACCTGAACCGGGGATCGCCGCCAGCCCGTCTGCCAGCCGCGCCGCCATGGCATTGGCGTGGCGCGCGCACGCGAGCCACAACCCGTCGGCAAGATAGGCGTCCATCTGCGCGGCGAGGAAACGATGCTTCGACCAAAGCTGCGCGGCGCGCTTGCGCCGCCAGCCCATCGTCGCCGCCTTCGCGGGGTCGAAGAAGACGACGGCCTCGGCGGCCATCGCGCCGTTCTTGGTCGCGCCGAACGACAGGACATCGACGCCCGCGCGCCAGGTCAGATCGGCCGGCGAGTGCCCGCTGCCGACGACCGCGTTGCCGAAACGCGCCCCGTCGATATGGAACGCCAGTCCGTGACGGCGGCAGACATCGCCGATCGCGCCCAGCTCGTCGGGACGATAGATCGTCCCCGCCTCGGTGAGCTGCGTAAGGCTCACCGCGGCGGGCTGCGTGACATGGACCGTACCGGCGCCGGAGTTACGATAGGCGCGATCGATGTCGGCCGCCGCGACTTTCCCCGCGGCGCCCGGGATGGCGACCAGCTTGGCGCCGGCGGTGTAGAACTCGGGCGCCCCGCACTCGTCGGCGTTGATGTGACCGCCGGGATGGCAATAGATCGCGCCCCAGGGCGGAACGAACACCGACAGGGCGAGCGCGTTGGCGGCCGCGCCCGTGCCGACCATGAACACGGCGCATTCGCGCTCGAAGACTTCTGCGAAGCGCCGTTCGACCCGCTTCGTGATGTCGTCGGCGCCATAGGGCATCGCGCGCCCGCCCGCGGCGGCGGCGATCGCCGCGAGGATGCGCGGATGGATGCCGGTTGTGTTGTCGGAAGCGAAGTTCATGATGCCATCGTCCTGTCAGCGCGTGCCGATATGGAAGACGCCGTTCACGGCGCCGGTGGCCGGGTCGAGCACGATCAGTCGCTCGTCCTGGCCGGGGATCTGGGTGTAGACGTGCAGCACGATCAGGTTGCCGCTGGCGGTGATCGACTGGATCCGGGCGCCCGGCGCGGGGTCGGCCACGACCCTGCCCCAGGAGGAGCCCACCGGCGGCCGCGCGCGCGCGCCCTGCGCGGCGGTGTCGGCGGGCGTGCCGCCGCGGTTGAAAATCAACGCGACAAGCGTCAGGAAGGCGATCACGACCGCGACGCCGAGGCCGATGACCAGGATCTTCAAACCACGCAAGCGGAGCTCCCGTCCATGACCGTCGCGACCACCGTCGCCGGCGAATTCGGGGCGACCTGCGCCGGCGAAAGGCTGGATCGCGCCCTGGCGGCGGAACTCGCGCCTACGCATCCGACCCTGACGCGCTCGCGCCTGAAATCGCTCATCGAAGACCGTGCAGTGCAAGTCGACGGTGCGACCGTATCGGAGCCCTCGAGACGGGTCAAACCTGGGCAGCGATTCGCGCTCGCGCTGCCAGCTCCCGGAGCCGGCGACCTGGTGGCGCAGGAAATGGCGCTCGACATCGTCCACGAGGACGAGGACGTCGTCGTCGTCGACAAGCCACCTGGCCTCGTCGTTCATCCCGCCGCCGGCAATCCCGACCGCACCCTCGTGAACGCGCTGCTCGCGCATTGCGGCGACAGCCTGCGCGCGGTCGGCGGCGCCGGCCGTCCCGGCATCGTCCACCGCCTCGACAAGGACACCAGCGGTCTGATGGTCGCGGCGAAGACCGAACTCGCGCTGCTCGGCCTGTCGCGGCAATTCGCGAGCCACAGCGTCGAGCGGGTCTACGAGGCCGTGGTCTGGGGTATGCCCCCAGCGATCGAAGGGCGAATCGACGCCGCGATCGGTCGCGCCCGCAACGACCGCAAGAAGATGGCGGTGCGCGGCACCGGCGGAAAGCCGGCTGCGACGCGCTACCGCGTGCTGCAGGTCCTCGCGGACGGGGCGCTGGCACGGATCGCCTGTCGGCTGGAGACTGGCCGCACCCACCAGATCCGCGTGCACATGGCGAGCATCGGCCATCCGCTGGTGGGTGATCCGGTCTACGGGCGCAGCGCCGGCCGTCGCCGCGCGCTGCCGGCCGCGATGGCCTCGGCAGTGTCCGAATTCCCGCGCCAGGCCCTCGATGCCACCGTACTCGGCTTCCAGCATCCCCGCAGCCTCGCGCCGCTGCGATTCGAACGCGCGCTGCGCAGCGACATTATGGCGCTGGTGCGCGTGCTCGGTGGCGACGTCGCCGACCTATAAAAGCCGTTTTCCCGCCTCTATTATCCGCAACAGTGCACGGGTGCGGACGAATCGGCCTCGACCCGCCACCAGGAGCGAGATGAGCAGCAATCTTCCGGCCCTGTCCGGCGAACGCAACGTCGCCCGCTACCTCCAGGAGATCAGGAAATTCCCTCTCCTGGCGGCCGACGAGGAATTCATGCTGGCCAAGCGCTGGCGCGAGCACGGTGATGCCGGAGCCGCGCATAGGCTGGTCACCAGTCATCTGCGCCTGGTCGCAAAGATCGCGATGGGGTATCGCGGCTACGGGCTGCCGATATCCGAACTCATCTCGGAGGGCAATGTCGGCATGATGCAGGCGGTGAAGCGGTTCGAGCCCGACAAGGGCTTCCGCCTCGCCACCTACGCGATGTGGTGGATCCGCGCCTCGATCCAGGAATACATCCTGCATTCCTGGTCGCTGGTGAAGATGGGCACCACCGCCGCCCAGAAGAAGCTTTTCTTCAACCTGCGGCGCGCCAAGGCGCAGTTGCAGGTGATGGACGACTCGCAGTTCACGCCGGAGAAGGTCGCCCGCATCGCGACAGATCTCGGGGTGCCCGAACAGGACGTCGTCCAGATGAACCAGCGCCTCGCGGCGCCGGACCACTCGCTCAACGCCCCGCTGCGCGGCGACGGCGAGGGCGACCTCGAATGGCAGGACTGGCTGGTCGACGAGAGCGCCAACCAGGAGATCCGGCTCGCCGACGAACAGGAATTCACCCGCCGCAAGTCCATGATGGAAACGGCGATGAAGACGCTCAACGAGCGCGAACGCCAGATCCTGATCGAGCGACGCCTGACCGACGACCCCGCGACGCTCGAGGACCTCTCGGCGAAATACAAGGTCAGCCGCGAACGCGTTCGCCAGATCGAGAACCGCGCCTTCGAGAAGCTGCAGAAGGCCGTCCGCGCCCTGACCGCGGAGGAAGCACGCTCGAGCGAGCAGGCCCGCGCGGCGGGCATCTCGCCCGCGCCGCGCCGCCAGACGCCGGACGCGGCGCTGCCGCGACCGGCGCCGACCGGCACTCCACGCGGCTGACGGCATCGCGCGCCGGCGCGCCGTCGTCGCCGCGCGGAAGCTTCCGCCCCTGCCCGCTCACATCCCGAGCGCGGCGCGGGCGATGCGAAAACCGCAGAACAATGCCGGCGTCGCCACGACGAACGCGAAAAGCGTGCCCGCATAGCCGTGCAGCACGGCACGCCCCTCGGACCCGCCGCTGGCCGAGACCAGAGCGCGCGCCGTCTCGACCGCCGGGCCGACCGCGAACAGCATCCAGCCGACCACGGCGCCGAATATCGGCACCGCGCCGATGCCCAGGGCCTCGCGCAGCCCGTCGTTCCAATAGGCACAGGTGAGGACGATCTGGCCGGCCGCCGCCAGCAGGTCGCCGTTGCGCAGCCAGCCCGGCACGAACTCGGGTAGCCGGTCCGCGAACTGCCAGCTCGCGACGGCAAGCGCCCCGAGCAGCAGCAGATAGGCCGTCACGTACCAGGGCATCGCGGCTCAGTCGGCGAAGGGATCCGCGACCAGGATCGTGTCGTTGCGCTCGGGCGACGTCGACAGCAGCGCCACTGGCGCGCCGACGAGTTCCTCGAGCCGGCGGATGTACTTGATGGCTTCCGCCGGCAGAGCCGCCCAGCTGCGCGCACCGCGCGTGGACTCGCTCCAGCCGGGCACGGTCTCGTAGATCGGTTCGAGTTCCGCCTGCGCCCTGGGATTGGCCGGCACGTGGTCCAGCGTCTCGCCGCCGCGCCTGTAGCCGACGCAGATGCGGATCTCCTCCAGTCCGTCCAGGACGTCGAGCTTGGTCAGCGCGATCCCGCGCACGCCGCCGACCCGCAGCGCCTGGCGCACCATCACCGCGTCGAACCAGCCGCATCTGCGCCGACGGCCAGTGACCGTCCCGAACTCCTTGCCGCGATCGCCGAGCGATTGCCCTATCGCGTCCGTGAGTTCGGTCGGGAAAGGCCCGGAGCCGACCCGCGTCGTATACGCCTTGCAGATCCCCAGCACGTAACCGGTCGCCTGCGGCCCCAGACCCGCGCCGGTGGCGGCCTGGCCTGCGACCGTGTTCGAGGAGGTGACATAGGGGTAGGTGCCGTGGTCGACGTCCAGCATCGCCGCCTGCGCGCCCTCGAACAGGATCCGCTTGCCGGCACGGCGCGCCGCATCGAGCGTCCGCCAGACGGGCTGCGCGTAGGCCAGCACCTTCGGCGCGACATCGACAAGGCTGGCGCGCAGCGCCACGCGGTCGATCGGCGCCGCGCCCATGCCGCGCCGCAGAGCGTCGTGGTGACGCAGCAATTCGTCGAGCTTCCAGTCGAGCGTCTCGGCGTCGGCGAGGTCGCACAGCCGGATGGCCCGCCGCGCGACCTTGTCCTCGTAGGCCGGACCGATGCCGCGGCCAGTGGTGCCGAGCTTGCGCGCCCCGCGCGACTCCTCTCGCATCCGGTCAAGTTCGCCATGTAGCGGCAGGATGAGCGTCACGTTCTCCGCGATCGCGAGCGTTGCGGGCGCGATGTCGACCCCCTGGCCGCGCACGCGAGCGATCTCGTCGAGAAGCGCCCATGGATCGACGACCACGCCGTTGCCGATCACCGACAGCTTGCCCGGCCGCACCACGCCAGACGGCAGCAGGCTGAGCTTGAAGACGCGCTCGCCGACGACCAGCGTGTGGCCAGCGTTGTGCCCACCCTGGAAGCGCACGACGATCTCCGCCCGCTCCGAGAGCCAGTCGACGATCTTTCCCTTGCCTTCGTCGCCCCACTGGACGCCAACCACGGTCACGTTGCCCATCGCGTTTTCACTCCCCGAGGGCGCGGATGGCGCCGTCTATCCAAGCATGGTTGCAGCGCAGGCGACGCGCTTCGGCGGCCGGGTCGCGGCCGCTCTCGAGCGCCGCGAGGGTGTGCCAGCCCTCCGCACGCAGACGCTCCGCGGTTCCAGCCGGCGCATCGAGCGGCACGAAGACCTGGCGCGCAGGCGCCTCCGCCGGCAGGGCGCGCAGGACAGTGTCGGTATAGAGGGTGAAGCCGGTCGCTGGCTCGCCGCCCCCCGCCGCGAAGTCGGCGCCAGCCAAGTAGCGTCCGCCGCGTCCGAGTTCGCCCCGCACGCCGCGCGCGAACACAGTGAAGCACAGGCCGGTATGGTACTCGAAGCCACGGTTCTCGACGAGATCGACGGTGAGGGCCAGACCCGGCCGGCGCGCGCGCAGCGCCGCGACGACCTCGGCGAGGCGGGCCGCGTCGGCCGCAGCGCGCGGCGGCAGCGCCCGGGCGCGCAGCGTCGCCAGGGCGCGCCCGGCGTCCCCCGAGGCGCGCAGCAGCGCGCCGAGCAGCTCCGCCGACGCACCGCCCTGGGCGGCGACGGCGGCGGCATCCTTGCGGTCGAGGGCGTTGCGCAGCAGACGCGCGGGTTCCTCGGCCAGCCCGGCCGCTTCGACGATCGCCGCGGCAAGGGTCGGCGACGACAGGTCGACGCTGAGATCTCGTGCGCCGACATCCGCGAGCGCGGTGGCGGCGAGCAGCACGGCCTCGACATCCGACGCCACCGATGCGCTACCGATCAGTTCGCAGCCGATCTGGCCGAACTGACGTGCCGACCGCAGCGCATCGCCGGAGACGCGGACCACCTGCCCCGCGTAACACAGCCGCAACGGGCGCGGCTCCGCGCGCAGACGCACGGCCGCGATCCGCGCCACCTGCAGGGTCATGTCGGGCCGCAGCGCCAGCATGCGCTGCGACACCGGGTCCATGAGCCGAAAGCTGTGCCGGGCCATCGCCGCGCCCGATCCGCCCAGCAAAGAGTCCTCGAACTCGACCAGCGGCGGCTTGACCCGCGCATAGCCCTGGGCAGCGAAGGCGGCCATGAGCCGCTCGACGGTGGCCGCCTCGAAGCCGGCTTCGGGCGGCAGCAGGTCGGCGAAACCGGCGGGCAGGAGGGCGCGGCTGGCGAAATCGGTCATGGCGAGGCAGCGGTGGCGGAAACGCCTAGGTAGCGGGTCCGGCCCGTCCGGACCAGCCCAATCCTGCGCACCCGCGCGACACCTTCGCCGTTCCGCCGGTTGCCTCGGCCCTTGTCCCGACGCGGCACCGCGCGCAAACTCCGCCCGTGCCAAACGGCTCCGCAACCCCCAGCCGCCTCGAGCGCGGCATAGCAGCTACCCTGCTCGTGGCGCTGGCCGTCGGCTGCCTGTTCGTGCTGCGGCCGTTCTTCGCCGCCATCCTCTGGGGCGCCATCCTCGTCTATGCGACATGGCCGGTCTTCGTCTGGCTTCAGAAGCGGCTTGCGATCGGCAGGTCGACCGCTGCGCTGATCATGATCCTGATCGCCTTCGCGGTGATGGTCGCGCCGCTCGCCTTCGTCGTCGCCGATTTCGCGGACGACGTCGCGGCCCTGATGCGGGAAGTCAACGTCGTGCTGGCGATGAACCTTCCGGAGCCGCCCGCTTGGGTCGCTGGACTGCCGTTCGTTGGAGCGAAGCTGGACGAACACTGGCGCAGGCTCTCGGTCGACGAACCGGAGTTGCAGACGCTCGTCGCGCCCTATCTCGAGGCGCTCGGCCGCTGGGGCTGGGGCAAGGGGGTCAATATCGGCATCGGCCTCGCGCAGGGGACGCTCGAACTGCTGCTGGCGCTGTTCGTCGCATTCTTCCTGTACCGCGACGGCACCGCGATAGCCGCCCGCGTGGAAGGCGGCATGGTGCGCCTCGCCGGCGCGCGCGGCCAGCGCCTGCTCAACGTCGCCGGAACCACGACCCAGGCCGTCGTCTACGGCATCGTCGGCACGGCGATCGTCCAGGCGGCGCTGATGCTGATCGGCCTGACCATCGCCGGAGTTCCCAACGCGCTCCTGCTGGCCTTCCTGACCGGCATCACCTCGCCGCTGCCGGTCGGCCCGCCCATCTTCTGGCTGGGGGCGGCGGTCTGGCTCTACGCCACCGCTGGCCTCGGATGGTGCCTGTTCATGCTGGCCTGGGGCGCGGGCATCGTCAGCATGGCCGACAACGTGGTCAGGCCGCTGCTCATCAGCCGCGGCGGCTCGACCCCGATCGTTCTCACGCTGCTCGGGATACTGGGCGGCGTGCTGGCGTTCGGCTTCCTGGGCCTGTTCCTGGGGCCGACCCTGCTGGCGCTCGCCTACTCGCTGATCCAGGAGTGGACGACGCCCGAGCCAGTGGCCCCCACGCGCCATCGGCCGGACTGATCCGGCTCGGCTCAGAATTTCAGGCCACGCGCGCGCAGCACATGCGGTATGGCGCGGATCTGCGCTAACAGGGCCTCGCTCACCGGTTGGTCGGTCGAGACCAGGCAGACCGCGTCCTCGCCCTGGCGCGCCCGGCCGTTGGCGAATGCGGCGATGTTGACCTGGGCGTCGCCGAGCAACTGGCCCAGCCTGCCGATGAAGCCCGGCCGATCCTGGTTGCGCACATAGAGCATGTGCGGCGTGAACTCGGCCTCGATCGCCACGCCGGCCAGTTCGACGATGCGCGGGCGCTGGTTGCCGAACAGCGAGCCGGCGATCGTGCGCCGGTGCCCTTCCGAGTCCACGGTCACGCGGATCAGCGTCGGATAGTCCGTCGGCCGATCGTGCCGCGTCTCGGTGACAGCGATGTTGCGCGCCCGCGCCATCACCGGCGCCGACACCGTGTTGACGCTGTCGAGTTGCTGCGACAGCAGCCCCGCGAGAACGCAGGCCGTGACGGGCTTGGGATTGATGTTGGCCGCGTGACCTTCGTACTCGACGGCGATCGACCTGATGTTGTCGTCGGCCAGCTGCCCGAGATAGGTGCCGAGCCGCGCGCCGAGCGCCATGTACGGGCCGAGCAGGCGCGCCTCCTCGGCGGTCACGGAAGGCATGTTGATCGCGTTGACGACGGCACCGTCCAGAAGGAAGTCGCAGATCTGCTCGGCGACCTGCAGCGCGACGTTCTCCTGCGCCTCCGTGGTCGACGCGCCGAGATGCGGGGTGCAGATCACGTCGTCGCGCCCGAACAGCCTGCTCTCGCGCGCAGGCTCGTCCAGGAACACGTCGAGCGCCGCGCCCGCCACCTGTCCGCTGTCCAGCGCGGCGACGAGGTCGTCCTCGACGATCAATCCGCCGCGCGCGCAATTGACGATTCGCACGCCGCGCTTGCACTTGGCGAGCGCCGCCGCGTCGAGGATGTTGCGCGTGGCGTCGGTCAGCGGCGTATGGAGCGTGATGAAGTCGGCCCGCGCCAGCAATTCGTCCAGATCCAGCTTGTCGACGCCCAGCTTGAGGGCCCGCTCCTCGGTGAGGAAAGGATCGTAGGCGGCGACCTTCATCTTCAGCGCCAGCGCGCGCTCGGCGACGATCGCGCCGATATTGCCGCAACCTATGATGCCCAGGGTCTTGGCGAAGAGCTCGACCCCCATGAACCGGTTCTTCTCCCACTTGCCCGCCTGGGTCGAGCGGTCGGCGGCCGGAATCTGGCGGGCCAGCGAGAACATCATCGCGATCGCATGCTCGGCCGTCGTGATCGAATTGCCGAACGGCGTGTTCATCACCACGATGCCGCGGCGCGTCGCCGCCGGGACGTCGACATTGTCGACGCCGATTCCCGCGCGGCCGACGACCTTGAGCCTCGTCGCCGCCGCGAGCAGCGCCGGCGTCACCTTGGTCGCGGAACGGATCGCGAGCCCATCGTAGTCGCCGATGATGGTCTCGAGTTCGGCGGGCTTCAGACCGGTGCGAGTGTCGACGTCGACGCCGCGGCGCCTGAAGATCTCCACCGCGCGCGGCGAGAGGCTGTCGCTGATCAGGACTTTGGGCATGGCGGGCTCGTCAGTTGGCGGCGGCGATCGCCTGGGCGAACGCCCAGTCGAGCCAGGGGAAGAGGGCCTCGAGATCGGCGCGTTCGATCGTGGCGCCGGCCCAGAGGCGCAGTCCCGGCGGCGCGTCGCGATAGGCGTCGATGTCGAAGGCGATGCGCTCGGCCTCCAGAAGCGCGGCGATGGTCTTGGGCACTGCGGCGCGTGCCGCCTGGTCGATGCCGGCGACTGCCTGGTCGGCGATACGCAGGCAGACCGAGGTGCAGGACCGGGTGCGCCTGTCCGCCGCCAGGAACTCCGCCCATGCCGACCGACCGACCCATGCCTCGATCGCAGCCAGGTTGGACTCGCTGCGGGCCACGAGCGCCTCGAGACCGCCGATCGCTTCGGCCCAGCGCAGCCCGTCCAGAGCGTCTTCGACGGCCAGCATCGAGGGCGTATTGATCGTCTCGCCCTTGAACAACCCTTCCGTGAGCTTGCCGCCGGACGTCATCCGGAACAGCTTGGGCATCGGCCAGGGCGGCACATGGGTCTCGAGCCGCTCGACCGCGCGCGGGCCGAGCACGATCATGCCGTGCTGCCCCTCGCCGCCCAGTACCTTCTGCCAGGACCATGTCGTGACGTCGAGGCGGTCCCAGG
>JBIKXN010000165.1:0-7427 GCA_044355765.1 Alphaproteobacteria bacterium | reverse complement strand
AGGTCGCTCGCAGGTGCCGCCGCCCGCGGCAGCGCGAAGGCGCGTGCGTGCAGCCGCGACAGGCTGGCCGTGGCGCCGACGAGGCGGGCGTGGCTGGCCGGCCCGCAATCGTTCGGTCCAGCGGCGAGGAGCGTTCCGCCGGGCGCCAGGCGGAGCAGGCCCTCGGCGAGGGCCGCCAGATTGCGTACCCGGCTGCGACCGATGCGCACCAACGCGGCATCGAAGCCGATGTCTGCGTCGGCGAGGGCCGGGGCGGTCGCAATACCGGCCGCGACGAGAGCGTCATGGGCAGGTCGCCAGCCCTGGACCGCGACACGCGTGGCCCCCGCCAGCGCCGGCAGGGTCATGATCGGCGGCGTGGCGTCGAGACACAGCGCATGGCGCGGCGCGAGGCCCAGCCGCGCGAGCATGTCGCCGAGCAGGGGCGCTGAGGGATCCGTGCGCAAGTCCAGTGACCCTTCCATGACGGATGGTTGACGCCGGTATCTGGAGAAACTCTGAAATATAATTCCAGTCAATATGTTACGCGGCATCCATTGCGATGCCGCGTCAGCCCCGTCTAGGTTCCTTCCGGACGGCGCGCAACGGTGGCGGATGGACGAGGACGCCCAGGAAATAGAACTGGCCCTGCGCGTGGCACCGCCCGACGCCGAGCGTCTGCTGGCATCCCCGGAGCTGGCGGCGATGCGTCGCGGGCCGGCGCGGCGCATGCGCCTGATCTCGACCTATTACGACACGCCGGATGAATCGCTCAAGCGGGCGGGCGCGGTGCTGCGCGTACGCCGGGGCAAGGGACGGCGGGCCGAGCAGACGCTCAAGACCGCGCCGCCGCCGGGCGGGCCGGCTATCGCGCGGGGCGAATGGACACGCAGCCTGCGCGCCACGGCACCTGATCTGGGCGGCGCCGCCGAGCGCGCCGCGCTCGCCGCTATCGGCCTGGGACCGGAGATCGCGGCCGAGCTGCGTCCGGTCTACGTCACCGCGTTCGAGCGCGTGGCCGTCCCGATCGCGGTCGATGGCGCGCGGCTCGAACTGGCGGTCGACCGCGGCGAGATCCGCGTTGGCGCGTCGACGCTGCCGATCTGCGACCTCGAGATCGAACTGGTCGAGGGCAAGGTCGCCGACGTCTACGCGGCGGCGCTGCGGCTGATGACGGCCGTGCCGCTGGCGCTGCAGCCGCTGGCGAAATCGGCGCGCGCCCAGACGTTGCGCGCGGGCCCGCCGCAGCCGATGCGCGCCGAGCGACCGCGGCTCGCGCGCCGCGCCGACATCGGCCCGGCGTTCCGCGGGATCCTGCATGTCTGCCTCGCGCAGCTGCGCGCCAACGCAGCCGCGATCGAGGGCGGCGACGACCCGCTGGCGGTCCACCAGTTCCGGGTCGCGCTGCGCCGCGTGCGATCGGCCTTCTCCGCCTTCGCGGGCGTCATGCCCGCCGCCGAGCGCCGCCGCTTCGCCGCGGGGCTGCGCGCGGTCGCGCGGCGAACCGATGCCGCGCGCGAGCTCGACGTCTTCGCGACCGAGATCCTGCCCGCTCTGCGCCGCCGGCTGGGCGATGCGCAGGCGCTCGACGCGCTCGACGAGGTGGTCGCCCGCACGCGCGCCACGGCGCGCGAGCGGGTGCGCGCGCTGCTGCGCGGACCGGATTTCGCGCGGACCGTCCTGCGCCTCGAGGCGTGGATCGAGGGCGACGGCTGGCGTCAGGCCGCGGGCGACGCCTTCGACCGTCCGGCGCGGGGCTATGCGCGCGACATGCTGCGCCGCCTGCATCGCAAGCTGCTGCGCGACGGGCGCCGGCTCGACGAACTGGACATGCCGGCGCTGCATCGGGTGCGGCTGCGGGCCAAGAAGCTGCGCTATGCGGCGGAGTTCTTCCGCGACCTGTTTCCCGGCGGCGGCGCGCGCGACTATCTGGCGCAGATGGCCGCGGTCCAGGACCGGCTGGGCGCCATCAACGACAGCGTCACGATCAGGGCGCTGCTCGCCCGCCTGGCGCGGACACGCACGCGCGACCGCGCGGGGGTCGAGCGCGCGGCGGCGCTGGTGCTGGGCTGGTGCGCGGCGCGCGAACAGGCCGAACTCGAGACCCTGCCGCGCGCGTGGCGCGGCTTCGCCGGGCGCAAGCCGTTCTGGGCATGACGGCGGCGCGCATGGTCACTCCGGCGTCCCGCCCTCCAGCAGGGCAGGGGTCATGAAGGCGACCCGTGCCGGGGGCCCGTCGAAGAAGTTTTTCCATGTCTCGCAGTCGCGGCGGAACCAGGCGGCGGCGGCGGTCGGGAACCGACCGTCGTTGTCCGCGCCGAGCGCATGGGCAAGATCCGACAGGCCGGGATTGTGGCCCACCACCATCACGGCGCTCGCCGACGGGGCGGCCGCGCGGATGCACCGGCGCAGCTCCAACGGGCTCGCCAGATACAGGTCCGGCACGTCGACCAGCCTGCCGGCGGGCAGCGTCGCGCGCAGGATCGTCGCCGTCTCGCGGGTCCGGACGGCGGGCGAGCAGAGCACGAGGTCGGGTCGCCAGCCGGCCGCCGCCATCCAGCGGGCCATCGCCGCGGCCGCGTCGCGCCCGCGGCGGTTGAGCGCGCGGTCCCGGTCGTCCTGGCCAGGGGCCGGCTGGTGCGCCTTGGCATGCCGCAGCAGCAGGAGATCCTTCATGTCGGCGGCCCTCCGCACGCGGTCCCGGGCGGCGAGCATAGCCCGCGCGGGCGTCCGCGTGATATAGGCGCGCGTCGCCGGGGAAGGGCAGGTCATCGTGGCTGACGCATCTGTAGAACAGGCCGCTACGGCCGGAGGCGCCCAGGGCGACCGCTACATCAACCGCGAATTGTCCTGGCTTGCGTTCAACGAACGCGTGCTGGCGCAGTCGCACAACGCGGCGCATCCGCTGCTCGAGCGGCTGCGCTTCCTGTCGATATCGGCGAGCAATCTCGACGAGTTCTACATGGTCCGCGTCGCGGGCCTGCGCGGCCAGCGCGCCGCCGGCGTCAAGGCGACGAGCCTCGACGGGCTGACCCCGGCCGAGCAGCTGGCGGAGATCCGCCGCCGCGCGGGCGAGCTGACGCATGCGCAGCATGTCTGCTGGTCCGGGCTGCTCGCCGAATTGCGCGCCCAGGGCATCGCCGTGGTGGCTGCCGAGGAGCTGAGCGCAGAGGAACGCGCCTGGCTGGAGCAGTATTTCCTGTCGACCGTGTTTCCCGTGCTGACGCCGCTCGCGATCGATCCGGCGCACCCCTTTCCATTCCTTCCCAACAAGGGCTTCGGGCTGGCGCTGCAGCTGGCGCGGCCCACGGACGGCACGACGCTGAATGCGCTGCTGCCGCTGCCCAGCCAGACCGAGCGCTTCGTCCGGCTGCCGGGGACGCGGATCCGTTTCGTTCCGGTCGAGGACTTGGTGCGGCTGTTCCTCGATCGCCTCTTCCCCGGTTTCGAGGTGCGCGCCCATGGCGCGTTCCGTCTGCTACGCGATAGCGAGATGGAGATCGACGAGGAGGCCGAGGACCTGGTGCGCACCTTCGAGACGGCGCTCAAGCGGCGTCGGCGCGGCGTTCTGATCCGGCTCGAGGTCGGCGAGGCGATGCCCGAGGAGGTGCTGGAGTTCGTGCGCGAGGGCCTCAAGGCGGACGCCGACGACGTGTTCCGCCTCGAAGGGCCGCTCGGCCTGCCCGACACCGCGCAGCTGATCGTCGACACGCGGCCGGACCTGCTGTTTCCGCCCTATGCGCCGCGTTTTCCGCAGCGCATCCGCGATTTCGGTGGCGACTGCTTCGCCGCCATCCGCGAGAAGGACATCGTCGTCCATCATCCCTACGAGAGCTTCGACGTCGTGGTGCAGTTCGTGCGCCAGGCGGCGATCGATCCCGATGTGGTCGCGATCAAGCAGACGCTGTACCGGACCTCGGACAATTCGCCGATCGTGCGCGCGCTGATCGAGGCGGCGGAGGCGGGGAAGTCGGTGACCGCGCTGGTCGAGCTCAAGGCGCGCTTCGACGAGGAGCGCAACATCCGCTGGGCGCGCGATCTCGAACGCGCCGGCGTGCAGGTCGTCTACGGCTTCATCCGCCTGAAGACCCACGCCAAGATCTCGCTGGTCGTGCGTCGCGAGGCCTCGGGCCTGCGGTCCTATGTCCATTTCGGCACCGGCAACTACCATCCGGTCACCGCGCGCATCTACACCGACCTGTCGTTCTTCTCCTGCGACCCCGCGCTGTGCCGCGACGCGGCGCGGCTTTTCAACTACATCACCGGCTACGCGCGGCCGGACACGATGGAGAAGATCAGCTTCGCGCCACTGACGCTGCGTCCGCATCTGCTGCGGCTGATCGAGGACGAGATCGCCCATGCCGCGGCAGGCAGACCGGCGGCGATCTGGGCCAAGCTCAACGCGCTGATCGACGGCGAGGTGATCGACGCGCTCTATCGCGCGAGCGGCGCCGGGGTGAAGATCGAGCTTGTGGTGCGCGGTATCTGCGGACTCCGGGCGGGCGTGCCGGGACTGTCCGAAAACATCCGCGTAAAGTCGATCATCGGCCGTTTCCTGGAGCATAGCCGGATCGTCTGCTTCGGCGCGGGCAACGCGCTGCCGCATCCCGAGTCCAAGGTCTTCGTGTCGTCGGCCGACTGGATGCCGCGCAACCTGTCCTGGCGGGTCGAAACGCTGATCCCGATCGAGACCCCGACCGTGCACGAGCAGATCCAGGACCAGATCATGGTCGCCAATCTGCGCGACGAGCGGAACAGCTGGCTGCTGGGCCCCGACGGCGTCTATCGCCAGCCGCCCGGGGCGGCGGACGGCTTCAGCGCGCACGCCTTCTTCATGACCAATCCCAGCCTGTCCGGCCGCGGGTCGTCGCAGCGCCGGCCGGGCAGACGCGCCCGCGCCAAGGGCGCCGGCGCATGAGCCGCGGCGGGCGCGGCGCGGGCGGGCCGGTCGGCGTCGTCGACATCGGCTCGAATTCGATCCGGCTCGTCGTGTTCGACGCGCCCAAGCGCGCGCCGCAGCCGGTGTTCAACGAAAAGGTGCTGTGCGGTCTCGGCCGCGGGTTGCAGCGCACCGGCCATCTCGATCCCGACGGGATGAAGCTCGCGCTCGACAATCTGCAGCGCTTCGCGGCGCTGGCGCGCGCGATGGGGGTCGCGGACCTGAACTTCATCGCCACCGCCGCGGTGCGCGACGCCAGCAACGGCTCCGATTTCGTGCGCGAGGCCGAGACGCGGACCGGCGGCCGGATCGAGATCCTGTCCGGCGCCGAGGAGGCGAGGCTCTCCGCGCTCGGCGTCGCGGCCGGCATCCCGGACGCCGACGGTCTCGCCGGCGATCTCGGCGGCGGAAGCCTGGAACTCGTGCGGCTGTCGGGCGCGCGGGTCGGCGCGCATGCGACGCTGCCGCTGGGGCCGCTGCGCCTGCGCGAGATCGATGGCCGCGAGCGCGTGCGGGACGTCGTCGACGAGCAGATCGGGGCGCTGGACTGGCTGTCGCAGACGCGCGGCAAGGCGCTCTACGCCGTCGGCGGCGCCTGGCGCGCGCTGGCGCGCGTGCACATGGCGCATGTCGAGTATCCGCTGCACGTGATCCACCACTACACGCTCAAGCGGGCACGGGCCGAGGAGTTCTGCGATCTGGTCGCCGGGCTGAGCCGCGACTCGCTCGAGCGCGTGCCCGACGTGTCGCGCAAGCGCCTCGACACGCTGCCGCTGGCGGCGCTGGTCATGTCGCGCGTGCTCAGGCATGCGCGGCCCGCGGAACTCGTGTTCGCGGCGACCGGGCTTCGCGAGGGCTGTCTGTTCGGGAATCTGTCGCCGGCCGAACGGCGGCGCGATCCGCTGATCGAGGCCTGCGCCGACATGGCGCGCACCAATGCCCGTTTCGCCGTCGACGGCCAGACGCTGATGAAATGGATCTCGCCGCTGTTCCGGCGCGCGCCCGCGTCCGAGGCGCGGCTGCGGCTCGCGGCCTGCGACCTGTCGGACATCGCCTGGCGCGAGCACCCCGACTATCGCGGCGAGATCGCCTTCCTGCGCACGCTGCGGATGCCGGTGACGGGTATCGACCATCCCGGCCGCGCCTTCGTCGCGCTGGCCATCCACACGCGCTACGAAGGCCGCGCCGACGGCGCGGTGACAAGGCCCGCCTGGCAGTTGCTCGACGAGCACGCGCTGCGCCAGGCCCATGTGCTCGGCCTCGCGCTGCGGCTGGCCTATACGCTGTCGGCCGGCACGACGTCGATCCTTCGCGCGGTGCGGCTCGAACTCGACAGGGGCAGCGTGCGGCTATCCGCTCCCCCGGCGTTGCGCGCAATGCTCGGCGAGGCGGTCGAGCGGCGTCTCGAGGCGCTGGCGCGCGCGGTGGGCGGGCGGCCCCAGATCAGGATCCGCGGCCGCTGAAGCGGGGTTTGCCGCATGCTCCGGAGATTCGCGCGTCGGCGGGCATCCGCCGCCGCGGCGCATGTGCCCTGCGACGGGCGATGAAGACACGCGCGTCGCATTCGAACGCCCTCGCATTTCATTCCGCGCGTGATCAAGATCCGGACTTGGTCGATGGAGCGGACCGGGGGATGCCGCGCCATGGCGGGGTAGACGGGATGGGGATCGCGATGGATGTCGGGCGGCAGACTGTCGAGGCGGAGCGGCGCCGGGTCCGCGGCGGGATCGGCGGCGGCGCGCGGAGGGATGCGCGGCCTGCGTCCCGTCGTCTGCCGTCGCATCGGGCGCAGGACGTGGAGCGGTGCGGCCGCCTCGCCAGCCTCCGATGCCGGTCCGGCGCCCCTTGAGCGGCGCGGCGAGATCCGGCCTCGCGGCCGCGGTGCGGGCCAGGCTCGCGGCCGAAGGCTTGCCGCCGGTATGGTCGCTCATCGCCACCGTCTTCGGCGACATCGTGCTGCCGCGCGGCGGCACGCTCTCGACCGCGAGCCTGATCCGCATCCTCGATCTGGTCGGCGTCGCGCCGCCGGCCATCCGCACCGCGCTCTCGCGGCTGGTGGCGGATGGCTGGCTCGTGGGCGGACGCGACGGCCGGCGCAGCCACTACCGCATGACCGAAGCCGCGGAAGCCGAAAGCCGGAGGGCCTCCGAGCGGATCTATGCGCTTCCGGCCTCCAGGTTCGATGGCCGGTTCCAGATCGTCCTGCTTGTCCATGCGACGGCCGCCGCGCGCCAGACGGCCCGCGGCCGGCTGATCGATCAGGGTTTCGGCGCGTTGCAGTCCGACTGCTTCATCCGCCCCGCGCGGGCGGGTGGACAGGATGCGCCAGCGCCGCCGGGCGAACTGCGCTTCATCGACGCCATGACCGATGCCGCGACGGCGGCGGCCGCGGTGTCCGCCGCGTTCGACGTGCCTGCCCTGGCCGAGCGGCACAGGCGCTTCGCCGACGCCAACGCGCGCCTCATGGCGGCCGCGGCGAGCGCGGGCAAGGACCCTGCCGCCGCACTCG
>JBIKXN010000164.1:0-7490 GCA_044355765.1 Alphaproteobacteria bacterium | reverse complement strand
CGCGGTGACCAGCAATCGCTGCCCTGTCTTCACGGTCGACAGCCCCTGTCGCGTCGGGTCGAGGCCGCAGACCGCGATACCCGCCACGTCATGGCCGCCGATGTCGCGCAGCCACGCCCGGAATTGCGACAGGCTGAGGCCTTCGAGCGCCGCGAAACGCGTTCCGCCATGCCAGATCGACGCGATCGCCGCGAGGTCGATCCGGACCAGCAGCGCGCGGTCCGGGGGCACAGGATCGCAAGACCGCGGGGAGATCTCGACCACCGGCTTGCCGAGCCCGGTCTCCAGCCCGCGGCGCAGCGCGCTCACGAGAAGCGACGATCCGCACAGCATCGCCGGTATCGCGGCGCGGCGCGCCAGCTCGGCCGCCAGCACCGCGACGCGCTCGGCGGCGCTCGCCTCGCCGCCATGGAAATCGACATCGCCCAGATCGACCAGCCGGCCGGCGATCGCCGCTCCATCCAGCCGCATGCGGCGATCGATATCCATCGCCGCCTTCATGTTCGCGGAAAAATGCGATCCGAAATACGCGGAAGTCTCGCGCAGCGCGAGCGGGCCGAGCCCCGTATCCTCCGGACCGCCGGCGATCGGCACGCCGAAAGCGACGACCTGCCCGGCCGCCACCGCGTCGATGGCGACCATCGGTGCGCGCATGAAGGGCAGGTGTCCGGCCATGCGCGGCGTCGGCGCGTCCCTGAGCGTCACGGCGCGCGTGCTCCGAGATGATCGGCCAGGAGCTGCAGCGTCCTTGCCGCCAGCGACGCCGCGCGCCGTCCTGCGACGTCGAGATCCGGGGCGAAGCCGGTCAGATGGGCCGCCACGACGCGGCGACGCGGCAGCGCCGATATACCGGCCTGCGTGGCCCGCCAGGCCCCGGGCGCGGGCGCGGGACCGAAGACCGGCGCCAGATCGACGATCGCCGCCAGCGGCGTGTCGCCGTGTAAGCGCGCATGGTCGTCCAGCTCGACCGTCGCCGCGCCGATGCATGCCCCCAGCGGGAAGCCGAGACGGCGGCCGCCGACCAGCACGGCGACCGCGCCGGTCGCGGCGATCGCGGCGATCTGGCGGCGCAGCGCGGCTTCCTGCCGCGCAGGCTCCAGCGGGAAGACGTTCACGTCGCCAAGGTCGACGCAGGATGCGCGCGACGAAATGCGTTCGAGCGCGCAGGCATAGCGCAGCTGGCGCGCCGCGAAGCGCCTGCCGAAAGCCGTCGCGTCCCCGTGATCGAGAAAGAGGCCCGCAAGCGCCACGATCCCGGGCGCCAGCCGGTCCAGATCGCCGATCGGCGCGCAGAGGAACGATGGCGCCGCATTCATCGGCGGCAACGCGGTCATGACTGGGACCCGAGACCGCGCGCCGACATCGACGACAACGACAGCGCCTCGGCGGCGAGCAATTCGCTGTGCCCGCGCGGATCGCGCTCGGGTGCGAGGCCGATGGTCGCCATCGCGACGATCCGTGCGCGCGCTGCGAGGGCGCGCAGCGTATCGAGCAGGTCCAGCGCGCTCATGCCGCCGACATTGAGGCCCGGCGTGCCGGCCGCATGCCCCGTGTCGACAACACCCAGATCGAGGATGACCGCCACGGCTTCGTCCGATCCATGGGCGTCCAGCGCCGCACGCGTGCGCGCGGCGACGCTGCCCGAGCCGGCGGCGGGCACGATCGTCCCACCTCCCGCGCGCCAGGCATGCACCGAAGCGGCAGGCAGAAGGTCATGGACACCGATCGCCAGCAGGCGCCCGGCCGCGAGTTCCGCCGGCGCGAGATCCAGCCGGGCCGAGATCACGATCTTCGTCGCCCCATCCGCGACGCGCGCGACGGCGGCACCATCGGCCGCATCACCGCCCATCAGATAGGGAAAGGCGCCGCGGCGCATGGCCATGGCGGCGACCGCCCCGGCAGCCGCGGTCGCGTCGCCCAGGTCGGCGAGCTTGCGGGCATCGCCGCGCGCGGAGCAGAACCAGCTCGCATCGCGAATCGCCCGCGCCGCATCCGAGTCCCGGGCGAGGCCGAACAGCGCGACATCGCCGGCCGCGAGCATGTCGGGCGCACCGGCGCGTGCCTCGCGGAAGAGGCGGTCCTCCGCACCGAAGCGATGGATCGGGCGCGCGGGCATATCAGCCCGCCCGCCTTGCGCGCCCGCCGATCAGCTGGACGCAGGCGAGCGCGACGACCGATACGACGATCAGGCAGGTCGAGATCGCCGCGATCGTCGGGTCGATCTGGTCGCGCAGCGAGTTGAACATCCGCCGGGTGATCGTGGCGTTTTCCCCGCCGGACACGAACATCGCGACCACCACCTCGTCGAGCGACGTGATGAAGGCGAGGAACGCCCCGGTCAGGACCGAGAACCGTATCTGCGGCAGGGTGATGGTCAGGAAGGCGCGCGCCCGGCCGGCGCCCATGCTGCGCGCCGCCATCTCCTGCGTCATGTCGCAGTTGCGCAGGCTGGCGAGCACGCTGATCACGACAAACGGGACGGCGAGCGCGGTGTGGGCGAGCACCACGCCGGCCAGCGTGTAGTTCAGGTCCAGGATCGCGTAGAGATGGAACACGCCGACCGCGACCAGCACGGTCGGGACGACGACCGGCAGCAGGACCAGCATCTGCATCGCGTCGCGCAGCCGCGCGGCGCCGCAATGCATGCCGTAGGCGGCGACGGTGCCGATCGGCGTGGCCAGGATCGTGACCAGGACCGCCGCGACGAGCGACGTCCGTGTCGCGTCCATCCAGGCCTGCGAGCCGAAATACGCGCGGTACCAGCGCAGCGACCAGGATTGCGGCGGGAACTCGAGATACTGCGAATCCGAGAACGACATCGGGATGACGATCAGCGTCGGCAGCATGAGGAACACCAGCACCGCGGCGCCGTAGGCGGCGAGCGCGCGCTGGCTCCAGGCCGAGCGTCCGGGAAGCGCGTCCAGCGACATGGACTAGCGCACGAAAAGACGGTCGAGCCCGAAGGCCCGATGGAGAAGGGCGACCAACGCCAACGCCATCGCCAGCAGAACGACGCCGAGCGCGCTGGCGGCGCCCCAGTTCGAGAAGATCGTGATCGTCGACTCGATGCGCTGGGCGATCATCTGCACCCGGCCGCCGCCGAGGAGCGCGGGCGTGACGTAGAACCCCAGCGACAGCACGAAGACCAGCACCACACCGGCGAACAGCCCCGGCAGCGACATCGGCACGAACACGCGCCAGAAGGCGCCGGCGGGGCTCGACCCGAGCCCGATCGCCGCGCGCACCAGATCGCCGTCGATCGACTTCATCGCGGCGTAGAGCGGCAGCACGAGGAAGGGCAGCATGATGTGCACCATGCCGATGATGCTGGCGGGCAGGTTGAAGGCGAGTTGCAGCGGCTGGTCGATGATGCCCAGCGAGATAAGCGTGCTGTTCACCAGCCCGCGGCGCTGCAGCAGCACCAGCCATGCGTAGGTGCGGACCAGGACCGCCGTCCAGAACGGCAGCAGCACGCAGATCAGGAGCAGGTTGGCGACAGCCTGGCGCTGGCGCGACAACCAGTAGGACAGCGGATAGCCGAGCAGGACGCAGATCGCGGTGACGGCCGCGCTGATCTGGAACGTGACCACGAACGCGTCGACATAGATCGCCCCGCCCAGGCGCCGGTAGTTCTCGAGCGTGGGCTCGCCCGCGCGATCGAGGAAGGACAGCGAGGACAGCCAGAAGATGGGCAGGAACACGACGACGAGGATCGTCAGCGCGGCAGGCATGGTCAGCCCGGCGAACAGCGCCTGCTCGCGTCGCCGGCCGGCCGCGAGCGCGGCCGCGTTTGCCTGCGCGTCGCTCATGCCGGCGCGCCGGCGAGCACGATGGCGTCGTCGCGGTGCAGCGCCAGCGCGACGCGCCCGCCGGGTGCCGGAATGTCGGCCTGGCTCGCGCGACCGGCTGCGACCCGCACCCGGATCTCCTGGCCGTCCCCGGCATCGACGACGAGCAGGAGCGAGTCGCCCTGGTAGACCGTCTGGCGCAGCACGCCCTCGAGCGCGTTGTCGTCCGGGCCGGCGGCGCCGATGCGCAGCAGTTCCGGCCGGATCACGAGCTTCAGATCGCCGCCGGGCGGCGGCTCGGCGGCAAGCTTCAGGCGCTGCCCGCGCAATGCGGCGCCGCCCGGCTCGCGTTGGACGGGGATGAGGACCGACTCGCCGATGAAGTCGGCGACGAAGAGCGAGGCCGGGCGCCGGTAGAGCGCCTCGGGACTATCGACCTGGGCGATCCGGCCGCGGTCGATCACCGCGATGCGATCGGACATCGTCAGCGCCTCGCGCTGGTCGTGGGTGACGTAGACGATGGTCGCGCCCAGCTTCGCGTGCAGCGCCTTGAGCTCGATCTGCATGTGCTCGCGCAGCTTCTTGTCGAGAGCGGACAGCGGCTCGTCCATCAGGATGATGCGCGGTTCGAAGACGATCGCCCGCGCGAGCGCCACGCGCTGCTTCTGTCCACCCGAGAGCTGGGAGATGCGGCGTTCGCCATAGCCGCCGAGCTGGACCATCCCGAGCGCCGCCTCGGCGCGCCGTCGCTGCTCATCGGCCGGCACGCCGCGGATCTTGAGCGGATAGCGCACGTTGTCGAGCACGCTCATGAAGGGGAACAGCGCGTAGCTCTGGAACACCATCCCCAGGCCGCGCCGGTCCGGCGAGGTCGCGACCATCTCGACGTCGCCGAAGCGGATCGATCCGCTCTCCGGGCTGACGAAGCCCGCGATCGCCATCAGCAGCGTCGTCTTGCCCGACCCCGAAGGTCCGAGCAGGGTCATGAATTCCCCTGCCCGGACGTCGAGCGAGACCCGGTCGAGCACCCGCGTCGCGCCGTAGCTTTTGACGACGTCGCGCACGGCGATCGGCAGCGCGTGCGTCCCCGGCGCCGCGGCGTGCATCATGAAGTCCTGCGGCGTGCGACCACTGGCTCGGGAACGCGCATGACGCTCATCCGCGCCGCTGCTTGACGCGCTCGAAGCGCTCCGTCAGCTGATCCAGACGGCCGACGTAGAAATTCGCGTCGACGAGCAGCTGCTTGTCGATGTTCGAGGGATGCGTGTTGACCTTGCGCGCCTCGGCCTCGGTGAGGATGCCGGTGGCGAAGGCGTTGGTGTTGACGGGACCGAGCGGCATCGCCTTGGCCAGCCGCGCCTGCGCGTCGGGCTTGAGCATCTCGCCGATGAGACGCATCGCGTTCTCCCGGTTCGGCGCCCCGCGCGGCACCATCAGCGCGTCGATGTCCATCGTCCCGCCGTCGAAGGCGTAGCCGACCTTGCGGCCCGAGCCGATCACCGATTCGACGCGGTTATGGCCCATGTGAATGATGTCCACCTCGCCGTCGCGCAGCAGCTGGGCCGACTGAGAGCCGCCGCGATACCAGACCGCGATATGCGGCGCGATCTCCTCGAGCTTGGCCCAGGCGCGGTCCATGCCCTGTTGCGTCGCCAGAACCTTGTACACGTCCGGGATGGCGACGCCTTGCGCCATGGTCGCCGCCTCGAGCGCGTAGTTCACCTGCTGGAACAGCGAGCGCTTGCCCGGGAACTTCCGCACGTCCCAGAAATCGGCCCAGGTCTTCGGACCGTTGTCGCCATAGGTCGACACCTGCCACGCGATGACCTTGGTGAAGTTGATGAAGCCGACATAGTGGGAGTTCACCAGCTCGCGCGGGATCCCGTCGGTGCCGACGATCGAATAGTCGATGGGCTCCAGCGCGTTCTCGCGCTTGAGCGTCTCGGCGGTCGGCAGTTCCTGTTCGGTGACGTCCCAGGTGATCCGGCGCGCGGTGATCTGCGCGCGCACGTCCTGGATGCCGTTGGTCGTGTCCTCGCGCACCGCGATGCCCAGGCGCTGCGCCGCCGGCTTGAGCATCGTTTCGCGCAGCGCGTCCTGGAACGCGCCGCCCCAGGACGAGAAAGTGACCGTACCCTGCTGCGCGATGGCGGCGGCGGGGATCATCGACCCGGCCGAAATCGCACCCGCGCCGGCGACGAAACCGCGGCGCCCGATCCGTGCACGCATGAGCATCTTCACTCTCCCCTGGCTCGCCGCTCCCCGGAGCCGGGCCCGAGCGGCTATAGTTTCGACAGACGAAATGCTGTTTCGAAATTATGCAGATTGGCCACATAGTGTCAATGGCAGCCGGCGCCGGTCTCGTCGCTGCCGACTGGCAGCGCCAGCAGATGGACGGAACGCGCGGCCTGCGCCGCGCAGGGTGCCTGGGGGTAATGAATCATGCGTTTTGTCGGAAAGACTCCGCTCGGTGGCCTGGCATGCGACGGCGTGCCGGTGCCGCGGCCGACGCGGCCCTGGCTGGTCGATCTCGATGTCCTCAAGCCGTTCGACTTCGCACCGGCCGGCGATATCGCGGAGTTCGAACCGAAATCTGATTTCGGCCAATGGAAATTGACCGACACGCCATCGCATGAAACTGACCGACTGATCTGGAACGAGGTCGATACCGGCAGCGGGCGGTTGCTTATCTGCGACCGCGTGATCCTGGTCAGGGTCAGTTGGGACGATCTCGACGCCGCAGGCTACGTGGACGGCCGCGAGGTGACGATCGACGGCCGCCGTTTCCTGTGTCGCCTGATGTCGGGCGGGACTGCGTTTCGTGTCGGCAAGAATGGCTTCGCGGGCGGCGCGCCCGCCAACGAATGGGACGACATCGTCGGCGGCGATGCGACAGTCGAAGGACTGGCGCCGCCGCGCGCCCGCAGCGCCGCCGATACGCTCGACGCGCGGGCGTTGGCGGACCCCCACAACCGGATCTGGAACTGGTTCGGGGCGGTGAGCTGGACGCGCGAGCCCTATGGGCCCGACGCGCAACTACGCGTCTGCCGCGGCTTCCACGCCGCGAACTTCTTCTATCTCAACACGCGTTCGCACCGGCACGAGGATATCGGCTGGCGTCCCGTGCTCGAGGCGAGCGGTGCCTGACGGCGTGGGCTACCGCGACCCTCATTCCGTCGTGCGACCGTCGAAATGCTCCTCGTGGGCCTGGGCCTCCGCCTTCGTGCGGTGCACCGTGCCCTCCACATGCTCGGGCGGCCCATAGAGCGTGTAGAGGTGAAGCGGCGCGTCGCCGATATTCGCCACGTTGTGGCGCGCGCCCGCCGGCACGACGATCGCGTCGTCGTCCGCGACCTCGGTACGCACGCCGTCGATCCAGACCGCACCGCGCCCTTTCTCGACCCGGAAGAACTGGTCGCGATCGTCATGCACCTCGGCACCGATCTCCTCGCCGGGCTGCAGCGTCATCAGCACGAGCTGGAGATTGCGCCCCGTGTAGAGGACGCGCCGGAAATACGCGTTGGCGATCGTCAACGCCTCGATGTCGCCGATGAACCCCTTCATGGACCCTCCTGTGACCGCGCATGCGCGGCGCGTATCAGCGCCAATGATGTGCGCCTGCGGACGCAGGCGGACAAGATCCCTCCGCGGCGCGCCTCACGCGGCGTTTCGCCGCGCGCGCAGCGTCAGCAGCACTCCGGT
>JBIKXN010000163.1:0-7530 GCA_044355765.1 Alphaproteobacteria bacterium | reverse complement strand
TCCCCTGCGCGCGAAGCGCTTGGGGGAGGAACAGGTTCGCGCCTCGTGGCTGGCCCCCTGCGCTGTGGCGATACCGGGCAGGGCCTGGGCGCCGCGACGTTCTCTCTTCAACTGCCGCTCTGATCCGACGCGGCAGGTCCTTCGACACGGGAGCGGTCATCCTTGCCGGCCGCCCCGACCCGATCGCCAGTTCTGTTCACATTTCGCGCCTCCGGGGGATCGCTGTCCGGTTCCGTTGGGCAGCGAGCCGTTCCAGGCGGCGTTCCGGACGCGCCGACGGCGCGGTTGCGGCGGACGGCCGTGCGGGGCCAAGATCGGCCCCGGGTTGCGTCGCGCTGGTGCGGCGCCGGGGAGGGTCACGACCATGACATTCGCAATCGCGCGTCCCGCGCGCGCCGCAATCGCTGCGCTGGCGCTGATCTGCGCCGCCGACATCGCCGCGGGCAAGACGTTCCGCCTCGCGATCAACGCCGACGCCTCGACGCTCGATCCGCATGCACAGAACTCGCAGGTCAATTTCGCCATCCTGCTGCAGGCCTACGAGCCTCTGGTGGGCCGCGACAAGGACCTGAAGCCGGTCCCCGTCCTGGCGACGAAATGGGAGGCGGTCGAGCCGACGCGCTGGCGCTTCACGCTGCGTCCCAACGTCAAATTCCACGACGGCACGACGATGACGGCCGACGACGTCGTGTTCAGCTACAAGCGCGCCCTCGACCGGACGTCCAACGTCACGATCTACATCGACAGCGTCGCCGACGTGGCCAAGGTCGACGACATGACCGTCGACATCGTCACCAGATATCCCGACGCCGTGCTGCCCGAGAAGATGAGCCGCATCTTCATCATGAGCCGGGCCTGGTCCGAGGCCAACCGCGTGACGTCGCCCCAGAACGTCGCCGCGCGCGAGGAGACCTTCGCCGCGCGCAACATGAACGGCACCGGCCCCTTCGTTCTGCGTAGCCGGGACGCCGACACGCGCACGGTGATGACGCGCCACGCCGCCTATTGGGGCCAGGTCGAGGGCAACGTCACCGAATACATCCATCTGCCGATCGCGTCCGATGCGACGCGCATCGCGGCGCTGCTGGCCGGCGACGTCGACATCGTGATCAACGTGCCGCCCACGGACGTGGCCAAGCTCAAGGCCGATCAGCGCGTCAAGGTGATCGAAGGGCAGGAGAACCGCACCGTCTTCCTGGGCTTCGACCAGTCGAAGGACGAGCTGCAATTCTCAAACGTCAAAGGCAAGAACCCTCTCAAGGATCTGCGCGTGCGGCAAGCGATCGCGCATGCGATCGACGTCGAGGTGATCGTGCGGCGCGTCCTGCGCGGCCAGGGCATTCCCACCGGCTCGATGTGGACCCATTTCGTCAACGGCTGGGACAAGGACATCGAGCAGACGCGCCTGCCGCTCGACCGCGACCGGGCGCGGCGCCTGCTCGCCGAGGCGGGATATCCGTCCGGCTTCGAGCTGACGCTCGACTGCCCCGTCGGCGCCTATGACGAGGTCTGCGTCGCCATCGCGCCGATGCTGGCGCAGATCGGTATCCAGATGAAGGTCAACACGCTGCCGCCCGGTCAGATGTTTCCGCGCATCGCGCGCGGCGAGACCAGCTTCTACGGCCTGTCCTGGGGCGTGCCGACCTACGACGCGATGTACACGCTGCGCGGCATCATGATGAGCCGCTCGGAAGTGGGCGGCAGCTCATGGAACGGCGGCGGGTACTCGAACGCCGCCTTCGACGACCTGGTGAAGAAGGCGCAGGTGGAACCCGATCCGGAGAAGCGCCGCGCGCTGATCCGCGAAGCGCATCGCATGCACAACGCCGAACTCGGGCACCTCGTGCTCTATCACATGACGATCCCCTGGGCGATGGCCGCCAAGGTCACCGCACCGCACCGCGCCGACAACCAGCTGGAAGTCCGCTACGTGCGCGTCGACTGAGTCGCCGCGGCCGCCCTGCCGCGCTCATAGCGGCAGGGTGGCAGGTGGCCGCACGGCTCGTCCCGACGGTCCGACTGTCGCCCGCCGCGTTCGAAACCGGCGAGCGCGTCGGCGACGGTCTTCCCGCTCAGGCCGCGAAGTCCCGCGCGAGGGCCTCGCGCGCGGCGGCCGAGATAACGGCCATGTGGCTGTACTCCGGGTGGTCGATGCCGATCACGACCTGGTTCTTGTCGTCCTGGAAACGGGCGATCTGCTCGGCCGTGAAATCGAAGTGCACGAAATGGACCGAGCTGGTCTTGCCGTCGTCCTTGGTCCGTTCGACGTCGCCCTCGGGTCGCGCCGAGATGCGCGTGCCGCCGACGCTCACGAACATGTGCCGCTCGATGCCGCCCAGCTTCGCCAGGGTGCGCGCGCGGCGGCCGGGGTCCGGGATCTCGAGCATGACCGTGGCCACCAGTTCGCTGCCCTTCGGGATGAGCGGGTTGTAGGCGCTCAGCTCGTCGTCGATCTGGCCTTCGCCGCCCTTCTCGATGAACAGCATCTCGTGCACCTGATGCCACATCGTGCGGTAATTCTCGAAATAGAAGGTCGCGAAGGGGCCGACGCTGACGCGACGCAGCTTCTTCATCTCGACGACGTCGGCGCGCAGCGCGCGGCGCTCGCGGCCATAGACCTCGAGCGGCAGGATGTCGGCGCGGGTGATCTCGGTCTTGGTGGCGGCAATCATCGCGATCTCCGAGGGTTGGGTTTTTCAGGCCAGACCGTAGGCCTTGGCGAATAGCTCGATCGGGTGCTTCGGCTCGGGCGCCGGGCCGCCTTCGCCGAGGCGGTCGATGATCTGCGCCAGATGGTCGCCGGCGAGCGGGCATTCGGAGGCGAGATGGGCCTTGCCTGCCTTGGCGGCGGCGCGCGCGGCCGGCTTTCCGACCTTCACGCCGGTCTCGAAATTCTCCTTCATGATGCCCCAGCTGCCGCCATGGCCCGAGCAACGCTCGATGACCTGGATGTCGGGCTCGGGGATCAGGCGCAACATCTCGGCGGCCTTAGGCCCCATGTTCTGGGCACGCGCATGGCACGCGATATGGACGGCCACGCCGCCTTCGAGCGGTTTCAGGCCGGGCGCCAGGCCCTGCTTCTTGTGGATGTCGACGACGTATTCGGTGATGTCGAAGGTCGCCTGGGCGAGCTTCTTGACCAGCGGGTCGTCGGGGACGATCAGCGGCCATTCGAACTTGAGCATCAGCGCGCAGGACGGCACCAGCGCGACGACGTCCCAGCCCTGATCGATCAGCGGCGAGAAATGCGCGGCGGTCGCCTTCGCGGCGGCCGCGACCTTCTCGATCTCGCCACGCTCGAGCTGCGGCATGCCGCAGCAGCGCGGATACTCGACCCGCGTCTCGACGCCGTTATGCGCCAGCACCGCGCGCGCAGCCATGCCGATCGCGGGATCGTTGTAGTTGACGAAGCAGGTCGCGTAGAGCGCGACCTTGCGCTGGCCGAAGGACGGTGCCTCCTGGTTGATCCGCGCGGGGTCGCCGCGGTCGCGCATCTTGAAGGTCGCGGTGTTGAATTTCGGCAACCGCGCCTCGCGGTGCACGCCCAGCGCCTTCTCCATCAACGGACGGGTGAGCGTGTTGCCTTCCTTCGACGCCCAGTTCGCGACCGGTGCCGCCAGCGCGGCCAGCTTGCCGTTGCGGTCGGTCTGGGTCAGCGCCGCCTCGTTCCACTTCACGCCGTTCTTGCGCGCCTCGATGGCCCGCGCGCGCAGCATCAGATGCGGGAAGTCCAGGTTCCACTCGTGCGGCGGCACATAGGGGCACTTGGTCAGGAAGCACATGTCGCACAGCGTGCAGCCGTCGACGACCTCCATCAACTGCTTCGGGGTCAGGTCCTCCACGCTCTCGTTGGGCGCGTTGTCGACGAAGTCGAAGAGCTTGGGGAAGGAGTCGCACAGGTTGAAGCAGCGACGGCAGCCGTGGCAGATGTCGTAGACGCGACGCAGTTCGGCCTCGAGCTTGGCCTCGTCCCAGAAATCCGGGCTCTGCCAGTCGATCGGATGGCGGATCGGGGCCTCGAGACTGCCTTCGCGCATCGCTTTCCCTCGGGTGTTCGCTTGCCTGGAAACTGACCGGCGCCGCTGCCCGGGCGCGAGGCCCGGACCGCGGCGCCGTCGGCGTCACTTCGCCATTTCGTTCAGAGTGCGCTGGAACTTGCCGGCGTGGCTCTTCTCGGCCTTCGCGAGCGTCTCGAACCAGTCAGCGATCTCCTCGAAGCCTTCCTCGCGAGCGGTCTTGGCCATGCCCGGGTACATGTCGGTGTACTCGTGCGTCTCGCCGGCGATCGCGGCCTTCAGGTTGTCCGAGGTGGTGCCGATCGGCAGGCCCGTCGCCGGGTCGCCCGACTCCTCGAGGAACTCGAGATGGCCATGCGCATGGCCGGTCTCGCCCTCGGCGGTGGAGCGGAACACGACCGCGACGTCGTTGTGGCCTTCGACATCGGCCTTTTGCGCGAAATACAGATAGCGGCGATTGGCCTGGCTTTCGCCGGCGAACGCGGCCTTCAGATTGTCCTCGGTCTTCGTCCCTTTGAGCTTCGGCATCGGCTTGTCTCCTGCAGGTTGGCCGCGCGGCGGCCCGCGCGTGCGGGCGTCGTACGGGACCCGGGAGTTAGTCCCGACCCTGTGGCGTGTCAATAGTCTGGAACGATTCTAGACTTTGTTTTTTCAGCCGGCGTCGCGCACGACGCGCAGAATGACGTCGACCCGGCGCAGCGAGGTGCCGGGCGGCAGCGCGGGACGCGCCTCGATGCGCACCTGCGCCGCGGGGATGTCGATCAGTTCGCCCGTCGGCTCGACCAGCAGATGGTGGTGGTCCGAGGTGTTGGTGTCGAAGAAGGACCGTCCTGCCTCGCCCACCACCTCGCGCAGCAGACCCGCCGCGGTGAACTGGTTCAGCGTGTTGTAGATCGTCGCCAGCGACACGCGCACGCCGGCGGCCGCGGCCTCGGCATGCAACTGGTCGGCGCTCACATGCCGGTCGCCGCGCTCGAACAGAAGCTTGACCAGCGCCAGGCGCTGGCGCGTCGGCCGGAGGCCATGGCGCTTGAGCCGTTCGAGCGATTTCGAGAAAGGGCGATCGGACATGTCGCGTAATATGCGCACGAACCCGGGGAAGTCCAGTATTCGCAGCGGGTTTCGCGCGACACTGGAACCTGTGCAATCCGCAGGATCAGTCCCCGGTGGCGATCCGCTCGACCAGTTCCCTGACCGTCGGGATGAAGCCGTTGGCGTAGAACGGATCCTCGGCGAAGCGATAGGCGTTGTGTCCCGCGAACATCAGCTGGGTGTCGACGTCGTCCGTGTGGGCGATGTCCTGCAGCGTCTTCTGGATGCAGAAGGAGCGCGGGTCGGCCTTCTTGCCGGTCGTGCCTTCCTCGTTCTGGGCCCAGTTCGAGAACATGCAGGCCGACAGGCAGCCCATGCAGTCGACCTGGTCGCGATGGATGCGTTCGGCGCGCGCGCGCGTGACGAAGACCAGGGTCGAATCGGGCGTGCGCAACGCCTCGGCATGGCCATCCGCGATCCAGCCCTCGGCGTGCGCCTTGTCCGCCGCGGTGACGAAGACCTTCCGGCCACGCGCGCCGATGGCCAGCGCCTCGGTCATCTCGCCGACCGGGCCGGAGGCGTAGGGGATCTGGCGCTTGGAGCGCTCGTCGAGTTCGGTCAGGAACGGGTTGATCACCGCCGAGGAATAGAAGCCGGTCGGCGAGAAGCGATGCAGCAGGATGTCGCCTTTGCGCAGCTTGAGCAGCCGGTCCTTCCAGGCCTGGCTGATCGGGCTCTCGCGCGTCAGCAGCGGCCGGGTGCCGAACTGGAAGGCGATCGGCCCGACATCCGGGTTGTCGAGGAAATCGGCCCATTCGCGCAGGAACCAGACCCCGCCCGCCATCACGATCGGCGTCTGGTGCAGGCCGAACTCGTTCATCTGCCGGCGCAGTTCGACGATCCGCGGCAGCGGCGGCTCGGGCTGGCGCGGATCCTCGGCGTTGGACAGGCCGTTATGGCCACCGGCCAGCCAGGGATCCTCGTAGACCACCGCGCCCAGGCCGTCGCGGAACTTGTGGTAGGACCGCTTCCACAACGCGCGGAAGGCGCGCGCCGAGGAGATGATCGGATAGTAATAGACGCCGTAGCGCGCGCAGATCTCGGCCACCTTGTAGGGCATGCCGGCGCCGCAGGTGACGCCGTTGATCAGCCCCTTCGCGCCCTCCAGGATGCCGTGCAGGATCCGCTCGGCGGCCGCCATCTCCCACAGGATGTTCATGTGGATGCGGCCCTGGCCGCCCGACGTCTCGTGGGCGATGCGGGCCTGGGCGATGCCGCCGCGGATCGAGAAGGCGATCAGCTCCTCGTGGCGCTCGCGCCGGGTCCGGCCATGATAGCGCTGCTCGTAAAGCCCGCCGGCGTCGTCGTAGGAATCGGCGTTGACGCCCGAGAAAGTTCCCACCCCGCCCGCGGCAGCCCAGGCCCCCGAGCTCTCGCCGTTCGAGACGGAAATCCCCTTGCCGCCTTCGACCAGGGGCAGGACTTCGCGTCCGGAGATCACCAGGGGCTTCAATGCCAGCATCGCGTCCGCTTTCCGGACCCCGGCCGTGCGCCGGGGCGATGATGCGCGTTCCCGCGCGGGGCTTCGTAACTAGCGCAGCACAACCGTCATTGAAAGGCCGGACGTAGGGCCGCCCCCCGGCCGAACCGGCCCGGGGCCGCCCGCTGGCTCAGGCAAGCGCCGTGGCGATCCTGGCCGGCACGTCCGTGATCAGGCTGTCGACGCCCCAGCCGCGCAGCTCGACGGCGCGCGCCGGATCGTTGACGGTCCAGGCCAGGACCGGCAATCCCGCGGCATGGGCGGTCTCGACCTGGGCGCGTGTCAGATCGCGAAAGCCGGGATGCAGCGTGGCGCATCCCAGCGCGCGCGCCTCGCCCAGCCAATCCCCTTCCAACCGCTCGGCGAGATAGCCGCGCGGCAGATCCGGCGCCGCCAGCCGCGCCGCCTCCAGCGCGGCGCGCTTGAAGGACGAGATCACCGGCACCGCCGCCCCGGCAGGCCAGACCCGCGCCACGACGGCCAGCGCGGCCCGGCTGGTCTCGGCCTCCAGACCCGGACAGGGCTTGACCTCCAGATTGAACCCCATGCCCAGATCGCGCAGCAGCGCCAGCGACTCCTCGAGCGTCGGGATGCGTGCGCCGCGGAAGCGGTCGCCGAACACGGCGGGGCATCCGGCATCGACGCGGCCGAGCTCGGCGAGCGTCATCTCGCGCACCGCGCCGCGCCCGTCGGTCGTGCGCTCCAGCGTCTCGTCGTGGATAAGGACGGGGATCCCGTCGCGCGTCAGCTTGACGTCGAACTCCACCCAGGTCGCACCCTCTTCATGGGCACGGCGCAGCCCGGCGAGCGTGTTCTCGGGCGCATTGGTCCGCGCGCCGCGATGGCCGATGATCGTCGGAATCCGCAACATGTCCGCTCCGTCTGGTCGAATATCCGCAGGTCGCCGTCACAATCCCGTAACACAAACCATCGCACGCGATC
>JBIKXN010000162.1:0-7598 GCA_044355765.1 Alphaproteobacteria bacterium | reverse complement strand
CATTCGCCACCGGCGACGGTCTGCTCAACATCGCCGCCAACCAGCAGCGCCAGTTCGAGGCCCTCTGCCGCAGGATCGGTCGTCCCGAGCTTGCCGTCGATCCGCGCTTCGCCGGTCGGGAGGACAGGAAACGCCGGCGCGCCGAACTGAAGGTCGAGATCGAGGCGGCGCTGGCCTCGGCCCCGGCCGCCGTCTGGGCCGAGCGACTGAACGAGGCGGATGTTCCGGCGGGCGAGGTCCTGTCGGTGCCCGAGATCCTCGCCCATCCCCAGGTCGCGGCGCGCGGTCTGGTGCGGCGCTTTCCCGGCGCCCCGGGCGTCGGCCGCGACGTGGCCGTCGTGCGGACGGGTTTCCGGCTGGCCAGCGGCGATCCCGCGCCGAAATCCCCGCCGCCGCGTCTGGGTGCCGACACCGACGCGATCCTCGCCGAACTCGGATATGGCGGCGACGAGATCGCCGGGTTGCGGGCCGCGCGCGTGGTCTGAGCAAGCCGCCGCACGCGTTGCGGCCGGTTTGCCGGCGCCGGTTTTGCGCCTATTGTCGCGGCGGAAAACGAAACGGGAGACGTCCATGCACCGCCGATATCTGCTGCGGTCCGCCGCCTTTGCCGCGCTCGCCGCTCCGCTCGCCGCGCCACGGCGTGCCGCGGGGCAGGGGCTGGAGAAGGTCAGCATCGGCGTGCTCAAGCTGGCCTCGTCCGGGCCGCTCTTCATCGCCATGGCGCGCGGACATTTCCGTGCCCAGGGCCTGGAGGTAGAGCCGAAATACTTCACCGCGGCGGCGCAGGTGCCGGTCGCGGTGACCTCGGGCGACGCGGATTTCGGCGTCACCGGTCTCACCGCCGGGTTCTACAACCTCGCCGGCCGCGGCGCGCTCAGGATGATCGCCGGCCAGAGCCGCGAGGAGCCGGGCTTCCAGCTCAACGCCTACATGGCGACGGCGAAGGCGTGGGAGGACGGGCTGCGTAGCCTCAAGGACTATGCTGGCAAGCGCATCGCCATCACCACCGCCGGCTCCACCTTCCATTATTCGCTGGGTCTGCTCGCCCGCAAATACGGGTTCGACATGGCGAGCGTGACCATGGTGGCGCTGCAGCAGTTGCCCGCCATGGCCGCCGCGTTCAAGGGCAACCAGGTCGAGGGCATCGTGATCCCGGTGACGCTGGCGCGGCAACTCGAGGCGGAGGCCGGCGCCCGCATCCTCGGCTGGGTCGGCGACGAGACGCCCTGGCAGCTCGGCGCGTTGTTCACCAGCCCCAAAGCGATCGAGCAGCGCCGCGCGACGGTCGAGAAATTCACGCGTGCCTGGGCGATGGGCTGCGCCGACTACCACGCGGCCTTCAACGCGCGCGACGCGCAGGGCCGGCCCGCGAAGGGACCGGGCTACGACGAATTGCTCGATGTCCTGGCGAAGGCGGTCGAGCAGCCCGCCGCGCGCGTCGCCGACGGGCTGCCCTTCGTCGATCCGCAGGCCCGGCTCGATGTCGGCGACATCCACAGCCAGGTCGCGTTCTGGTCGGCCGAGAAGCAGCTGCGCGGCGAGGTCGATGCGAAGGCGATCGTCGATACCAGCTTCGTCGCCGGCCATCTCAACGTCCCGCGCGGCTGATCGCGCGCGATGGATCTGGTCGTCTCGGGCGTCGGCCATGCCTATGGCGCGCTGCCCGCGCTCGAGGGGATCGACCTGCATGTCCGCAGCGGCGAGATCGTCGCCGTGCTCGGGCCGTCGGGCTGCGGCAAGTCGACCCTGCTCGGCATCGCCGGGGGGCTGATCGCGCCTGCATCCGGTGCCGTGCTGCTCGAGGGCGATCCGCCGCCGCGCTGCCTCAACACGCTGACCTATGTGTTCCAGGATTTCGCGCTGCTGCCCTGGCGCGACGTCGCAGGAAATGTCGCGCTGCCGCTCGAGCATCACGCTCTGGGCACGGCCGAGATCGCGCGGCGCGTCGACGCGGCGCTGGCGCGCATCGGCCTGTCGGAGTTCCGCCACGCCTGGCCGCGGCAGCTCTCTGGCGGCATGCGCCAGCGCGTCGGCATCGCCCGCGCGCTGGTCGTCGAGCCGGCGGTGCTGCTGATGGACGAACCGCTCTCGGCGCTCGACGCGCAGACGCGCGACCTGCTTCTGGAGGACCTGATCGGGTTGTGGCGCGAGACGCGCTTCACCGCGCTCTATGTCACCCACAATCTCGCGGAGGCGCTGCGCCTCGCGCATCGGGTCGTCGTGCTCTCGCGCCGGCCGGGTCGCGTGCGCGAGGTGGTCGATGTGCCGTTCGATCCCGATGCGCGCGGCACGCCCGAGGCGGTGGCGGCGCTGGCGCGGATCCAGGCGCGGCTCTGGGATCTGATCCGCGGCGAGGCGCGCGATGCCGAGCGGGAGATGCTGGTCCATGACGCCTAGGCGGCCGGTGCCCTTCCGCGGCGGCGGCTTCGCGCCGCGGCGGCGGCGTTTCGCCGCGCTCGCAGCCTTCGCGATCCTGGTCGGCGTCTGGGAACTGGCCGGATGGCTGGGCTGGATCAGCCCGATCTTCCTGCCGCGACCGGGCGTCATACTCGCCGCGCTCGGGGACCTGGTCGCCAGCGGCGCGCTGGCGCTGCATCTGCGCGATTCGCTGTTCCGCATCGCCGCGGGCTGGAGCCTCGGCTCGCTGGCCGGTTTCGTCGCCGGCCTCGCGATCGGGCTGTTCTCGCTCGCGCGCTCGGCCGGGATCCCCTTCGTGTCGGCGCTGTTCCCGATCCCCAAGATCGCGCTGCTGCCGCTGATGATCCTGTGGTTCGGCATCGGCGAGAGCTCGAAGGTGGCGACCATCGCGCTGGGCGTCTTCTTCCCCACCGTGATCGCGGTCTACGCCGCGGTCGATTCCGTGCCGCGCAACCTGATCCGCATGGCGCAGAGCTTCGGCGTGCCGCCGGCGGCGATCCTGGCCAAGGTCATACTGCCCGGGGCGTGGCCCGCGATCCTCTCGGGGTTCCGGATCACCGCGTCGATCGCGTTGATCCTGGTCGTCTCGGCCGAGATGATCGGTGCCCAGCGCGGCATCGGCCAGTTCGTGCTGCAGGCGGGGAACCTGATGATTCCCGAGGATCTGCTGGCGGGTATCGTCGTGTTGTCGGCGCTCGGCCTCGCCATCGGCGCGGTCATCGGCGCGATCGAGAGGGCGACCACGCGCTGGCGCTGAGCGCCTGTGGGCGCACTTTGCGCACGCCATCGGCCCCCTATATTGGAGCGTATGCGCAAGGGGGCCGTATGCTCGACAAGGTCAAGGCGAAGCTGATCGCGACCAAGCAGAAATGGGCCAGCGAGGGCCGACTGCTCACCGGCGAATCCGCCGAACCGGTCGTGCGCCTGCCGCCCGGCCAGCGCGAGGTCAAGAACTGGCCGGTGCTCGATCTCGGGATCCTGCCCGAGGTGACGACGGCGAACTGGAAGCTCGAAGTCGAAGGGCTGGTCGAGGCTCCGCTGACGCTGGACTTCGCCGGCTTCATGGCGTTGCCCCAGGTCGAGGCGGTCTCGGACATCCATTGCGTGACGCAATGGTCGCGCTTCGACAATGCCTGGGCCGGCGTCGCGACGCGCGAATTGCTGGCCCGCGTGCGGCCGCGTCCCGAAGCGCGTTTCGTGATCCAGACCTCCTATGACGGCTACACGACCAACCTGCCGCTCGCCGATTTCGCCGGCGAGGACGTGCTGCTGGCCCATCGCTGGGAGGGCGCGCCGATCGCGCCCGAGCATGGCGGCCCGGTGCGCCTCGTGCTGCCCAAGCTCTATTTCTGGAAGAGCGCGAAATGGCTGACCAAGCTCAGTTTCGTCGCCGAGGACCAGCCCGGCTTCTGGGAGGTCCGCGGCTATCACATGCGCGGCGATCCGTGGAAGGAGGAGCGCTATGGCTGAGGCCGGATTGAGCGGCTGGCGGCGCCTGGTGCTCGAGCGCGCGCTGCCGCGGCGCATCTTCCTGTTCGCAGGCGCCGCCGCGGCGGCGCTCCAGTCGCTGGCCGGACGGGCCAGCGCGCAGATCAAGCCGAAGGGACGCAAGACCGCCATGACCGCCCACGACTTCAGCTTTCCGGCGATCTCCGGCGGCGAGTTGCCGCTCAAGGCCTGGGCCGGCAAGCCGGTCCTGGTCGTCAACACCGCGTCCTTCTGCGGCTTCACCCCCCAGTACCGGGCCCTGGAGGCCGTGTGGCGGCGCTACAAGGACCGCGGGCTGGTCGTGCTGGGCGTGCCGTCGAACGATTTCGGCGGCCAGGAGCCGGGCAAGGCGGCCGAGATCAAGGCGTTCTGCGAGACCTTCGACGTCTCCTTCCCGCTGGCCGACAGGCAGGTGGTGACCGGGGGCGGCGCGCATCCCTTCTATCGCTGGGTGGTGGCCGAGTTGGGCGAGGCCGGCGCGCCGCGGTGGAACTTCCACAAATATCTGGTCGCGCCGGACGGCACGCTCGCAGGCGCCTGGCCCAGCCAGGTCAAGCCCGACGCGGCTGACATCCTGCGCGAGATCGAATCCTTGCTCGCGAAGTCCTGATGGGCGCGCGCGCGTCCCGCAGGGTGGAAAAATCGGGGCCCTTGTTGCATCGCGAAGCCAGGGCGTGCTAGCACTCCGCCGCCTTTCGGGACGGATATCCACCCGGCCAGAAAGGTTTCGTGTCGGATCAATGGGTTCTGCCTGAACGGCGACCCCGCAAAAGCCAAGGAATCCGGTTCACCGTGGCATCCGAGACCTCCCAGACCGCCGGGCTCGCCGGCCGCTACGCGACGGCGCTCTACGATCTGGCGCATGACGCGAACGCGCTCGACCAGGTGTCGGCCGATCTCGCCAAGCTCAAGGCCCTGCTGCAGGAAAGCGCCGACGCGCGGCACCTGATCGGCAGCCCCCTCATCCCGCGCGCCCAGCAGGCGCGCGCCATGGCGGCGCTCGCCGAGAAGGCCGGTCTGGGCGATCTCGCCCGCCGCTTCGTCGGCGTGGTCGCCAGCAATCGCCGCCTGGCGCGCCTGCCGGACCTGATCGACAGCTTCGAATCGCTGCTGGCCCGGCGCCGCGGCGACATCGAGGCCGAGGTGGTCTCGGCGGTGCCGCTGACCCCCGACCAGCATCGGGCGATCGCCGCCGCCATTCCCGGCGCCACCGGCCGCAAGGTCCGGCTGCGGCTCAAGGTCGATCCGAAACTCATCGGCGGCTTGCGGATCAAGTTCGGCTCGCGTCTGGTCGACGCGTCCGTCGCCGCCAAGCTCAGCCGCCTACAGCTCGCGATGAAAGGGACTGCGTGATGGAAATCCGCGCCGCCGAAATCTCCGCCATCCTCAAGGAGCAGATCGCCAAGTTCGACGCCTCGGCCGACGTCGCCGAGGTCGGTCAGGTGATCTCCGTCGGCGACGGCATCGCCCGCGTCTATGGCCTCGACAAGGTCCAGGCCGGCGAGATGGTCGCCTTCGCCAACGGCATCAAGGGCATGGCCCTCAACCTCGAGACCGACAATGTCGGCATCGTCATCTTCGGCGACGACCGCGACATCAAGGAAGGCGACACGGTCAAGCGCACCGGCGCGATCGTCAGCACCAAGGTCGGCAAGGGCCTGCTTGGCCGCGTGGTCGACGGCCTCGGCATCCCCATCGACGGCAAGGGCCCGCTCGTCGACGTCGTCGACGCCCGCGTCGAGGTGAAGGCGCCTGGCATCATCGCGCGCAAGTCGGTCCACGAGCCGATGCAGACCGGCCTCAAGGCGATCGACGCTCTCGTGCCCGTCGGCCGCGGACAGCGCGAGCTGATCATCGGCGACCGCCAGACCGGCAAGACCGCCGTCGCCATCGACGCCTTCCTCAACCAGAAGGGCGTCAACGCCGGCACCGACGAGTCCAAGAAGCTCTACTGCATCTATGTCTGCGTCGGCCAGAAGCGCTCCACGGTCGCGCGCATCGTCAAGACGCTCGAGGATTACGGCGCGCTCGAATACTCGATCATCGTCGCCGCGACCGCGTCCGACCCCGCGCCGCTGCAGTTCCTCGCGCCCTATACCGGCTGCGCGATGGGCGAGTATTTCCGCGACAACGGCATGCATGCCGTGATCGTGTACGACGACCTGTCCAAGCAGGCCGTCGCCTACCGCCAGATGTCGCTGCTGCTGCGCCGTCCGCCGGGCCGCGAGGCGTTCCCCGGCGACGTGTTCTATCTGCATAGCCGCCTGCTCGAGCGCGCCGCCAAGATGTCCGACGCCATGAAGGCGGGGTCGCTGACGGCGCTGCCGGTCATCGAGACCCAGGCCGGCGACGTCTCGGCCTATATCCCGACCAACGTGATCTCGATCACCGACGGTCAGATCTTCCTCGAGACCGAGCTGTTCTATAAGGGCATTCGCCCCGCCATCAATGTCGGCCTCTCGGTCAGCCGCGTCGGCTCGGCCGCCCAGATCAAGGCGATGAAGCAGGTCGCGGGCCGCATCAAGCTGGAACTGGCGCAGTACCGCGAGATGGCGGCGTTCTCGCAGTTCGCGTCGGATCTCGACGCGGCGACGCAGAAACTGCTCGCCCGCGGCGCGCGCCTGACCGAATTGCTGAAGCAGCCCCAGTACTCGCCGATGCCGGTCGAGGAGCAGGTGGTGTCGATCTTCGCAGGAACGCGCGGCTTCCTCGACGGGCTGCAGGTCTCTCAGGTCGGCCGGTTCGAGAAGGCGCTGCTGGGCGAACTGAAATCCAAGCACCCGCAGGTGCTGGAGGCGATCCGTACCGAACGCGAGATCTCGAAGGCCACCGAGGCGAAGCTGACGGAGATCCTGAGCGCCTTCGCCAAGTCCTTCGCCTGACCGGCGCTTGAACGGGGTTAGCGGCCGATGCCGTCGCTGAAGCAATACCGGACGCGGATCGCGTCGGTGAAATCGACGCAGAAGATCACCTCGGCGATGAAGATGGTCGCCGCGGCGAAGCTGCGTCGCGCGCAGGAAAAGGCCGAGGCGGCGCGTCCATATGCGGAGCGCATGAGCCGCATGCTCGGCTCTCTGGCCGGTTCGCTGGCGGGCGGCGCGGGCGCGCCGGCCCTGCTGGCGGGAACCGGCAAGGCCGAGATCCATCTGGTGGTGGTCGCCACGTCGGATCGCGGTCTGTGCGGCGCCTTCAACTCGTCGATCGTGCGCGGCGCGCGCACCCATGTCCGCCAGCTCCTGTCCGAGGGCAAGCAGGTCCGGATCTTCTGCGTCGGTCGCAAGGGCCGCGACCAGCTGCGGCGCGATTTCGCCAAGCTGATCGTCGGGTCGATGGAGGATGTCGGGCGACGCTCGCTGTCCTTCGCCGATGCCCAGCGCATCACCGACCGCATCCTCGAGATGTTCGCCGCGGGCGAGTTCGACGTGTGCTCGCTGTTCTACGCGCGCTTCAAGTCGGCGATCACGCAGATCGTCACCCGCCAGCAACTGATCCCGTTCGCCATCGAAGGCGGCGCGGGCGGCGCCACGGCGGCGGGCGGCGCGGTCTACGAATACGAGCCCGACGAAGAGCAGATCCTGACCGATCTGCTGCCGCGCAATCTCTCTGTCCAGGTCTTCCGCGCGCTGCTCGAGAACAACGCCTCCGAGCAGGGCGCGCGCATGACCGCGATGGACAACGCCACGCGCAACGCG